>NZ_JAMBOQ010000007.1 GCF_023715685.1 Priestia aryabhattai | reverse complement strand
CTATATTACCTATTACAACAATGCCCGTATTCAAACGAAACTAAACAACCGGTCACCAGTACAATACCGGCAAATGGTTGTTTAAAAGGTGCTTTGATTCCTGTCTCACAAACAGGGTGCAGTCCCAAGGTTCAGCTAAGGGCCTCTTTTCCGGAGTATGCAGCTTTTTATACATTGTGGATATGACTACGTTCTTTGGATAGTTGAAAGAAACGAGAATGTATAAAAAGCGCTCTTTGTATATATATGCTCGCACCTAAAAAATAGTATTTTTAAAAAAATTATAATATGATTTTTCTATTGATATATTTAATAGATAATCTCCTTAAAAAGCTATCTCCCCTACAAAGCGAGGTGGCTTTTTATTTTTATTTCTTTCTTGATAAAAGCTTGTCCTCTAGCTTACATATCCCCTTATAAAAGCCTAGTAAGATAAATAAAAGTACAGGATTAAGTATAGCTGAATGCCATAAATTCCACCAACCATAATGAAAATATCCCCAAGGAGCAGGTAATAATGTAAGCATTTCATAAAGCAAAATGGCTATTAACCAAAAAATAAAATAACAAACTTGCCTAATATAATCCCTTTTAAAGGGATACCAATTAAGGAACATCATATTAACAGGTGGGAGTAACACAGTATGAACAAGAAGTCCTTTCCAATCTGCACCGTCTGTGAAATACCAGTACCCATGATATTTTAAATCTATGTACACATCGAAACTACTTTGAAAAGCAATTGTAAACAACCAGAGATGAACAATTTGATTTGCTGTCAGTCTTTTATTTGTTTTAAATGCAATAAAATTAAATACAATAATGGCAATAGCAAGTCCAATCATGTTTTTTCCTTTTTGATTTATTATACCATATAGTTACAATAAAATAAATTTATGGTATTAGTTAGACGCGTTTCTCTAGATATTTCTATATTAAATAGCTTTAATCAATAACAAAAATATGTAACATTAGATCTACCTTGATATTTTTATTACATTCTTCCTTTAAGGATACTATAATCTATAGTTAACTTATGCAGATGTTTCAATGATCTTGAAACTTCTAAAAAGATCATTCACAAGTGGCAATGGTAATAAAAATGCCAATAAATGAGAAACCTTAAATGAATAAAATAAATGAGTTGGAATAATGCAAACAAAGTACTAAAAAGTCCACTTTATAAAAAGGAAGTGTTTGTATGTGGATTATAAAGACTAAACATAGGAGAGAAGGCGGAGGGACAGTTACGCTTAAGCTAGAAAGCGAAGATGGTAAGTTTGATGTCAATGTTAGATGGGATGGCTGTACGGAAATTCACATTTATTCGATTACTGAAGAAAGCCGTGTACTTGAAGATACTTTTCATACTTGTGACTTAAACGGATTTATTGAAAAGTTGCAATTTTTTAGGTTTTGCCTGTAAATAAGAACGTTTATTCTTTATCTCTGAACATTCTCCATAATAATAAGCGACCTTATATATTCTAAACTGAATTAATAAGATCGCTTATACTGCATTCTGGTTTAATATCTTTTTGTCTTTCCCTCTAAAAATTAATTCATCTTTCATTAAACGTTTGACCCATTTTCAGGATCATTATTATTTTGATCAAATAAAAAAGTAAGGTAAGAATCTAGTTCAAATCGATTTTCTTCACAAAAGTTAGATAACATAGACTTGCTTTCTTCTTTCATTTTTAATCACTCCAATTTAAATTTTTTTACTTTCTTATGCATGATGACCATGATTATTCTTTTGACCCATTTTTCGTAAAATAAAGCTTACGACTAATACTAAAATAATTGATCCAATAATTGCGGGAATGATTGCAAATCCACCAACAACTGGTCCCCAATCTCCCAAGATAAGGCCGCCTAACCAAGCGCCAATAAAGCCTGCGATAATATTACCAATAATACCTCCAGGAACATCACTTCCCGTAATTAAACCAGCGAGCCACCCGATAATTCCACCGACAATTAGCATCCATAGAATTTCCATTTATATTCACCCCTTTTAAAATGTTTAGTTGACTTTACCCCTAACTAAAACCCATTAATCATGGTATTTTTTTCTTATTTAGAGTCTTTTCTCTCATTTTACTTATCTTTATAATTGAATCAAAACTTCGATAAGTATAGGTTTAAGATCATCCTTGTTAGGATAAAAGTAAATAAAATATTTCATCTATAGGAGGAGATCTATATGGATCTATATAGTCAAAACAGGGGGGAATCAAAATGACAGAGTCAAGAAAAATCCCCCCCCATCCTCAAGAGACTAAAAGAAGGGATCATGCTGAGCAGTATCCTACGGAGAATGAAACTCTATTTGATCGCTTTAAAATTGAAGAGACAGTCGATCCAATACCAACTGAAGAGGTAAAGATAGAAAAGCAAGATGAAAGAAATAAAAAGAAAACTAAAAATGAATCCTCCACTGAAAATAAATATAAAAAAAATTAATGTTAAATCAATAGCATGAAAAAGTAGATATTCTAATTACTTATTAAACTAAGTTATTAAAAAGTATTCAAAAGGAGTCGAAAGAATGAAAGGAATAAAGAGAACAGAACTACAGACAATCTTTGTTTATTTACATCCAGATGTATTAGCACAAGGTGGTATTTATTTTATCGGACTAAATGAACGAGACAGGGAGCTTCCTCCAGCGAGTATTGAACACTTACGTTTAGATATACCTAAACAAAATTTACCTTGGGATCTTGAAGCTCACCTTGTTGTAGAAGAAGGAAGATTCCAATGGGATGCTGTAAAAAAAGACTATATAGAAATCGTCGCCTAATAAAAATCTCGACATTTTACCATGTCGAGATTTTTCATTTAGATAGTTTATTGTAGATAATAGGGAGAAATATATGCTGAGCCTCATATAACATTTAGAAACAAAATTAAATAGTCCGTCCGTAAAAGTATACATTTTTAGTTACCATAATGTCTCTTTCCGGAAACAAGTGACCAAACGAGCTCTTGATACACAAGAGCTCGTTTGGTTGCCATAATTTTCGTTTATACATAATTTTATACATCTTTGATTTATCAAAGTTTCTATGATGACTAAGTATGGACTCTTTGCATAAAAAACAGCCTTTTATGCATATACTAGCCCTTATAAAAATAGTCTTTTTGAAAAATTTAAGCTATAATTTTTTAAAAATAAATTCCACATTTAGTAAAAGAAAGTGAGATCTAATGGAGTTCGCTCAATCTAAAATTAATAATAAATAGTAAAATGTAAATAAACAATCCATGCAGGAGATGGTTTAGTGATTATTGGTTATACCCGTCCATATAGCGAAGATGAAAATTTGGACAAATAATTACAGGCTTTGCAACCCTATAATTGCGAAAAGGTTTATCAAGAAAAAACAAATTCCTTAAAAAAGAGAGTGCAATTTGATGAGATGTTAGCTTCTCTCCAAGAGGGAGATACAGTAGTTGTCTATAAATTTTATTGTATTGCAGACTCTACTCGACACCTTATTGAATTAATTGAATATCTTTCTGAAAATCATATTCATTTTGTATCTATTCTGGATGATGTTGATACTTCAACATTAGAAGGAAAAAAGTTTTTCAATACCATTAAACGTATTGGCCAATTTCAACATGATGTCATCAGTGAACGTACAAAAGCTGGTCTTGAAGAAGCGAAATTGAAAGGAAAAAGTGGCGGTCGTCCTAAGAAACCTGACTATAATGTTCATCGTGCACTTGATATGTACTGGAGTAAGAAATATACGATTGCTCAAATAACAGAAGCTACAGGTATAAGTAAGACTACTCTATATCGTTACTTAGATAATTGAAACATAAAAGCCCATGAAGACTCATGGGCCTTTATTGTATATAGAAAATGTAACTACAAGAAAGCATAGGAATAAAGACTATTCCTATAGGGACTAGCATATGTATAAAAGGTATGTTTTTTATACATGTATTTTGCGAATGCCCTTGTAAAGAACGTTGAGAAATCAAGGATGTATAAAAAGCTGCATACTCCGGAAAAAGGGCCCTTGGCAGAATCGTTCTGCGACAAGGGTTCTTTTTTGTGGTGTGGTCCGGGAAGCGGAATTATGTTAACTATGGATGTATAGCGTATACAATTAAATAAAAGTATTAAGCCTTTATTTTGCCGACTAAATTTTGGATTAATTCTTTTGTGGTTAAAACTGTAGCAAACTCGTTGTCTAAAGTAGCTAATCACACATTATGTATTTGCTCAGCCGAATAATACGTATTATCTGTGCCTTTTATTGCAAATGCAGCTGTTGCATCTGATACTAAATACGTTTCAAATCCTAAATTACCACTCATTCGAGTAATAGTTGAGACGCAGTGTGGAGTTGTTAACCCCACTATTACAACCTTTTCTACTTGGTTTTCTTTTAAATGTTTTTCGAGTCCAGTTCCTATAAATGCACTATTCACTTTCTTTTAAAGATCATTTCGTTTTCAGCTGGGACTACAACATCTTTAAAGTCTGAGCTTGGTTTACTAGGATGGAAAATTGAATGGTCGTTATCAGATAAGTGTTGAATATGTATGATTGGGTATTTCTTTTCTCTCCATGTCTTTAAGAGAACTTGAATATTGTCTTCAACATTTAGGTTATTTCTTATCCCCCACTTTTCATCTTCAAAAGCCCTTTTAACATCGATAATAATTAAAGCTGTATTAAGGTTTTATTTAAATATATAGACTTCCTAGTAACAGTATTTTGTCAAATAGATTTTCACTACGATATAAAAATTACTTTATATTACAATTTAAATTCAATAAATTTCTCAAATATTACTTTTGCAGAATCTTTTTTAAAATCTTTTCATCTTTTCGCTTATGGGGTTGTCGTTTATTAACTTGAGATTTTTCGTCAAAATAATTAAATGAAGACAACAAAAAACACTCCTTCATTCTAGAATTAGAATGAAGGAATGTTTTCATCAAAGATTGATTGAATCACTACGAAGGTTTTGCTGTTAGTAAAAACAGCACCAACGCAACAAATTCAATGGTATGAGCGATGAGGGATTCGAACCCCCGACCCCATCCCTGTCAAGGATGTATTCTCCCACTGAACTAATCGCTCGTGATATGTATTGACTATATTATAGAAAGAGTTATCCAATTTTGTCAACTATTTTTCCACCGTTCCCAAGTTGGAACGATCGTCCTTACTTTTGATAAAATAAAAACATGCCATAAAGGAGCGTGACGGGATGAAAGCACATGTTGAATTTTATTTTGATTTTGTCTGTCCACTATGTTTTCTAGCCACCAAGCCTTTAAGAGAAGTCTTTAAAGAACAAAAAGCTGAGATTGAATGGAAGCCTTTTGAACTTCGTCCTGAGCCAGCTGAACAGATGGAGCAAATAGAAGGTTTATTAGAGGAATCTTGGGATCAATCGATAGTGCCTTTAGCACAACAGCTACACGTAGAAATGAAGATGCCGGACATGTCCCCAGTCCCACGTACTCGTTTAGCACATGAAGGCTTTCATTTTGCTAAAAAACATGGTCAAGAAAGTGCATATGTAGATGCTGTATTTAAAGCTTATTGGGAAGATGAAAAAGATATTAGCCAGATTGAAGTCTTAGCAGAAATCGCTGATTCCCTGCATTTAGATAAAGAGATATTTACACGTATCTTAAGAGACCGGACGTTTGAACAAGTTCATAAAAATAGCTTAGCTCATGTAACGGAAGTACCAACTTTAAAAATTGGCAGCCGCGTACTTCAAGGATTCGTTTCCAAAGAAACAATCGAAAACGCACTGTTAGATGAACGTTTTCTTAAAGACAGAGAGAAATGATTTACTAAGAGGTGCATTTGATGAATATTAATTATTATTTTAGTCGATTTTTAGCTAAGAAACCAGATAGCCCAACGTATGAAAGCTTAGCTACTTTACAGAACAAGCACATGCTTCATGTTCCTTTTGAAAACTTAGACGTTCTGTCTCAAACCCCTATCGTTATTGATTTAAAACGGATTTTTCAAAAAGTAATCGTAAATTTACGTGGAGGGTTTTGCTACGAATTAAACGGTCTATTTGGCTGGCTGTTAAAAGAAAGCGGATATGAAGTCTCCTACGTTTCAGCTACCGTCAAAAAACCCGACGGCACGTGGACCATTGAAGGAAGTCACGCTACAAACCTTGTAAAGATTGAAAATCAGTCTTACATCGTGGACGTTGGATTTGGAGATTCTGTTCGCAAACCAATGCCGCTAAGTGGCGAAGTGGTAAGAGATGTAAGCGGCTCTTACCGCATGACAAACGTTGCAAAACATACGTATGATTTGCAACGTTTTGAAGATGGAGTATGGAAAACACTGTACCGCGTGTCTACAATTCCTACAAAGCTGACTGACTTTACTCCTATGTGTGAGTTCAATCAGACGTCACCCGATTCTCCGTTTGTGCACAAACGTCTTGTTACTATCGCAACACCGACAGGGCGCATTACGCTCTCTGGTGAAACGCTAACTGTAACAGACAGCGAAAAAAAGACGAAAAGGAACGTTTCAGAAGAAGAAATTCCTGATATTTTGCAAAATCATTTTTATATTATTAAAGGATTTTATTAATATGCCTTACACGAAAAACCGGCCTCCTCATGGGGCTGGTTTTTGTACAGGAGTAATCATCCTGTTTTCTACAGGCGACTTTAAAATAATCGAGGTATTCACATTTCCATAAGGGATCAGTTCATCCACTAGCATTCGAAGTCCATCCATTCCAGACACGGCTGCTTTGATAAAATAAGAAACCGGCCCCGTTACACGATGACATTCAAGCACATCTTCATTTTGCTCAATAAAGTCTTCAAATTCCTCTGGTTTTCTTTTTAATTCACTTACTTGAATAAACAGCTGTGTATCTCTCCCTAAAGCTTTCGGAGACACCGTAGCGCTGAAACGTTGGATCACTCCTCGTTCCTGAAGACGCTGCAGCCTTTCTGATACGCTTGGACGGCTAAGAGCCAGCTTTTTTGATAAATCACTAATTGTCATACGTCCGTCTTTTTGCAAAATAGACAATAATTGTGCATCGATTTGATCCATACAAACCTTTCCTTTCAAAATGAATATAATAAATAAAATCTTTATTCAAGTTGATAACAGAACAAGTATTATTTCCTTCATTTATGCATGTGTTTTCTTTATTTAATATCCTATCATTAAAGCAGATGATTGAAAATGAAAATTCTGAAAAAAACAAACAAAGGGGTTTATTTATGCGAAAAGTTTTATGGATTATTCTTGGATGTACGATTGCAAGTATTGGTGTTCTTATCTTGCGGCACTCTCACGTAGTGACGGGAGGAACAGCTGGTCTATCTCTTAGCTTGTCATACGCCTTTCCTTTATCGTTTGCGGTGATCTTTTTTCTCATTAATATTCCTTTTTATCTCTTTTCCTTCTTTCAAATGGGATGGAAATTTACTACTACAACTATAGGATCAGTGTCTTTGCTATCGCTTCTCACTTCACTAGATCACTTGCTTCCTTCTTTTACACTTCCTAGCCTGATGGGTGCTGTTACGGGCGGACTAATTGCCGGCCTTGGCTTATCTATTTTATTTATGAACGAAGCTTCTCTCGGCGGCGCTAATATTTTAGCTTTATTCGCGCAGCGAAAATTCGGGTGGGACCCTGGAAAAGTGAATTTTTCATTTGATTTCCTTGTCGTGCTGTCGAGCATGTATTCAATTGGGCTTTCAAAAGGAATTTTCTCAGTTATGTCCATTGCCATTACAGGGTTTATCATCAGCTATTTCAAGCAAAAAATTGCTTTACACAATCAACCGACACCCGATTCTACCACACAGCCTTTAGATAATGCGCTTTCTAAATAAAAAACACGATTTAGCTGTGACTAAATCGTGTTTTTTATTTAAATTTTTTCTACTTTTATAAAATCAAATTGGGCTTCATATCCTTCTCCTTGAGGACTACAAGCGTAAATGCCAACTTGAACAGGTTCTTTGGATGAGTTCAATAAGTGAGCGAGTCGGAGCTGAGTCCAAGAATCTCCATCACTTGAATAACAAACGGTGTAATCATCATTTTTGCGCTGAATTTTAAAATAAAGTGCTGATTTGTTTTGAGTGAAATTTTGACTGGACCAATCTGAGAAACCCTGGTTGGTTACGACTGCTCCTAATTGGTTAGGACCATCGGGATTGTATTCAACTGACGTTTTAATCCACGTATCTTTTGATACACGAATCATGAGACCTGCTTGATCATAGCGATTAACCGGATATGTATGCACCTTTGTCATAATTTCAAAGTCGCCTTCTACTTCACGGTAAAGAAAGTGTCCGTTGTCCGCTTCAAAGCCGTAATGAGTACGCTGCCAAAAATCTGTTTTAGCGTCTGTTTTAATCACTAATCGATTCGTTTCTCTATCAACTTGAAATTGAGCTGGCGGACAAAACCAGGAAACTTCTGAATCTAATTTTCCTTCTGAAAAGTTTGTGAAAAATACTAGTTGATTACTCACTCTCTGTCATTCCCTTCTTAGAAGCTATTATTCTTCTATTTCTATTCTGCCACAATTTAACGAATAAATAAAATATTTTGATTATTTTTCCTGTAGATTCTTTTCTTTTATAAAAAATAAGACTCTTTTACATAGAGTAAAAGAGTCTTATTTTTAAATTAATGCATTTAGAATAAGTGCTCCTGCAAAAGCAATAAAGGATAGAAGCGTTTCCAGAACGGTCCATGTTTTGAACGTTTCTTTCACTGTTAACCCTAAGTACTCCTTCACCATCCAGAAGCCAGCATCGTTCACGTGAGAGAACATTAACGAACCCGCACCAGTAACGATAACAAGAAGTTCTAAGTTAACACCAGACATGTGCTCAATGATGGGTGAGACAATACCAGCCGCTGTTGTTAATGCAACTGTTGCTGAACCTGTAGCAATACGGATTAACCCAGCAATTAAAAATGCAAGTACAAGTGGTGATAGAGATAGATGTTCAGACATTTGACCAATCGTTGTACCTACTCCGCTATCGATTAATACTTGTTTGAAGCCGCCGCCTGCACCAATAATTAAGACAATAGATCCTACAGGAAGCAAACATTCTTCCGTTAGTTTTTTAATAACATCTTTTGTCATACCTTGACGTTTTCCAAGCAGGTAAAACGCTGCAAAACAAGCAATTAAAAGTGCAATTAAAGGACTTCCTATTAATTCTAAAAACTTCACTACGCCGCTTGGCAATCCGTTAATAACAGGTGCTACAGCTGCTAAGATCATTAATAGAACGGGCAGTAAAATTACAAAGAATGAAACGCCTGTACCAGGAAGATCTTTTGATGTAGTCGTAATACGAATTAGATCAGGCTCTCCTTCTGGAATCACACGTTTGTGAACCCACTTTGCAAAAACTGGTCCAGCGATAACTGCGGCTGGAATTGAAATGATTAATGCGTATAAAAGCACTTTCCCCGTATTTGCTCCGTAAATACTAATAGCTGCCATCGCTCCTGGATGAGGAGGAACGAGACCATGAACAATTGATAATCCTGCAATAACTGGCAGAGCAATCAATAATATATTTTGTTTTGTTGTTTTATGAATGGAAATAACTAAAGGCAGTAAGATCAAAATTCCTACTTCGAAGAAAACAGGAATACCAATAATGAAACCTGCTACTAGCATCGCCCATGGCAATCTTTTCACACCGAATATTCTTACGAAATAATCCGCTACCTGCATGCCAGCGCCTGAATCAGCCATCAGCTTACCTAAAATTGTTCCCAGTGCTAAAATTCCTACTAAGTGGCCCAAAACACCGCCCACTCCCGTTTCGTAAGCGGCAACAATTTTATCCATTGATAACCCAGAAGCAATTGCTAAAAACAAACTCGCAACCGTTAAACTAATAAACGCATGCCATTTAAAAACTGAAACACCTACAATAACAATAACAATTGCGGCAACTGTAATAGCTAATAAGTATGCATCCATCTTGCTTTCCACCTTCCCTTTAAGTAAACGCTTTCTTTATGTAGCAAAAAAGCTCTACACCCTGTGAATTTTTTAAAAAATAAGTTCCAATTATCGAAATCGTTTACATTAATTAATTTGGAAAACGATTTCATCTTTTTATTACTTAAATTATATGAAAAAAAAATTCTTAAATCAATAAAAAAACTAAAAAAAATTTTATCAATTTTCTTCCATAGGGATTTAATTCATAAAAAAATCCAATCGTGTTAATGATTGGATTTTGCTTTTTTATTTTGTGATGGTTGGATCAGCCGTTTGACTGTCGATAATCGTTTTTTCACTTGTTTTTAACGTTATTTCTTCATATTCTCCTGGCACTAATACACTTTTATCTCCTCTCATGAGATACGTGTACGCGATGATAGAAATGAATAGACCAAATGTCCAGGCATTATCCCATAAAAAGCGCAGTCCAGGAATCAGTAAGCCTAAAACGGGTATAGCCACGCCAATTACTAATGCATAAATACCGTTTTTATTAAAACCTGTTGAATAGCTGTAGCGACCGTTTACCTCGTATAAATCCTTTAATGCCATCTGTCTCCTTCTTACAAGCCAGTAGTCAGCAATGGCGATGCCGTCTATAGGACCAAGTAGCGCTCCATATGTTCCAAGCCAGCCGAAGATATAGTTCCCGAAATTAGACATGATGTACCATGGCTGAAGTAAAATAGCAAAAATACCGGTCACTAGCGCCCCCATCGCAAACGTGATTTTCTTTGGATTCAGATTCTCAATTGCACGGGCTGGCGCGACAATATTTGCTCCCACATTAATCGTCAAAGAAGAAAGCACGATAACGATTGTTCCTAAGAAAATGATAAACGGAGGGAATTTAGCTACTAACGCCACTGGATCCCAAATAGCTACTCCAAATATAACGATTGTTGCTGAGGTAACAGCAATTCCAATAAATGAAAAAATACTCATCGTCAACGGTAAGGAGAAGGTTTGCGCAACCATTTGGGATTTCTGACTTCTAGCATATCGACAAAAATCCGGAATGTTCAAAGCGAGCGTCGCCCAAAATGCAATGACTCCCGTTAAAGCAGGAAAAAATACAGCTAGAAATTCTCCGGTTGATGTGAATTTAGAAGGCGTAGATAAAATTGGGCCCCATCCTCCTGAATTTGTATAAGCCCATATAAAAAGAATAATAGCTGAAATACCAATAACCGGAGCAGCAATCGCTCCTAATACTTTAATCGCTTGCGGTCCTTTATATGCCACTCCTACATTTAAAAGCCAAAAGAAAGCAAATACAATGGCTGTATGACCGGGTAAACCATTCCAAGATGAAAACGAAGCGCTTAGCAGCGTATCAATTGCTTCTGTTCCAATCCATGTATTGATTCCAAACCACCCAGCAGCCACAATGGCCCTAGCTAGTGCTGGAATATGTGCTCCTTTATCTCCAAACCAAAGGCGGGCAAATACCGGATAAGGAATGCCAAACTTGGTTCCAGCGTGAGAATTAAGCAAAATAGGAATAAGAACGATAACATTTCCTAAAAAGATCGTACCAATTGCTTGCCACCAGTTCATTCCAAGCGTCATCATTCCGCTTGCCATTGTATAAGCTGGAATACACAGACACATCCCAATCCAAAGCGTAGCAAAGTTAACTCCTTTCCAAGAATGTTCTTTCATCGTAGTGGGGCGTAAATCTTCATTCCAAAGGTCACTGCCGCTCAGCTGATTGTGCATCTCCTCTGTGAGCGTCACAATTCCATCTTGCTCGATTTGTGTTTTCATCCATAAAACCCCTTTTCATAAAATAAGTTCATTCCAAAAAACTGATTTTATTTGAATTTTCTGAAATATAAAGGCGTTTGTGACGATTCTTTCTATTATGTGATAAATACTAACGTTATCCCTTATTATATTTAATGAGAAACAGGGATACACTGGACAAATTGTAACATTATTTGGGGGAACTTTTATATATTGTGTATTGTTAACCTTTTTGGTTGTTAGATAACCTAACATACAAAAAAGATCATCGCCTGAAAGCTTCAAGCGATGATCTTTGAACTTAATGTACGTATTTTTTTTGAAAAGCCGTAATGCTTTCGTATTCTTCTTTAAATAAGCGAGCCAAACGAATATAGATAGCCGTTAACTCTTTATATACTTCACTGTTTTCTTTGATTGGATAATGATGATTAGTCGCTCCAACCATATCAGAAACAACGTTTAATGAGTTAACTTCCCCAAGGCTATATAAGCCAAGGATAACTGCTCCTAGACATGAACTTTCAAAGCTTTCCGGTACGGATACTTCTTGGTTAAAAATATCTGCCATCATTTGACGCCAAAGTGCGGAACGTGCAAATCCGCCTGTTGCCTGAATTTTTGTAGGCTCTCCAATTAACTCTTCAAGGGCCAATAATACCGTATATAAGTTAAAAATAACGCCTTCTAACACGGCACGAATCATATGCTCTTTTTTATGGTGCAAACCTAGGCCGAAAAATGAACCTTTAGCATTTGCATCCCAAAGCGGCGCACGCTCTCCTGAAAGGTATGGGTGAAACAATAAGCCGTCTGCTCCTGGTTTCACTAAAGCCGCAATATCCGTTAATACTTCATACGGATCTTTTCCAAGACGTTTAGCTGTTTCCACTTCCGACGCTCCAAACTGATCGCGAGCCCATCTAAAAATCATGCCTCCGTTATTTACAGGGCCACCAATTACCCAGTGGTCTTCTGTTAACGCATAACAGAAAATACGACCTTTAGGATCGACTACTGGCTTGTCAGTCACTGCTCGAATAGCTCCGCTTGTCCCGATTGTCACAGCAACAACGCCTGGTTCAATCGCATTTACGCCTAAGTTTGATAATACACCGTCACTTGCACCTACAATAAAGGGCGTATCCGGAAGTAAATGCATCTCAACTGCAAGCTCTGGGTTTAACCCTTTTAACTGATGCATGGTTGAAACAGGAGTGGATAACTGATCTGTTGTAACACCTGCTACTTTAAGTGCTTCTTCATCCCATGCAAGATTTTTCAGATTAAACAAACCCGTTGCTGATGCAATCGAATAGTCGATAATATATTCGTTAAACAACTTAAAGAATACATATTCTTTAATCGAAATAAACTTATATGTTCCCTTCACTAATTCAGGCTGTTCATTAGAAAGCCATGTTAGCTTGGAAAGCGGCGACATCGGATGAATAGGCGTACCCGTACGTAAATAAATCTCATGCCCATTGTATTCATTTTTAATTTTTTCCGTCCATTCTGCACTTCTATTATCCGCCCACGTGATACATTTTGTCAGCGGTTTTCCCTGCTGATCAACGGCAATAACACTGTGCATAGCTGAGCTGAATGAAACGCATAAAATATCCTCAGGTTTTACATCGCTTGTTTTTACAACCGTTTGAATTGTACGTACAACTGCTTGAAAAATTTCTTCAGGATCTTGCTCAGCCATCGCGGGCGTAGGCGAGTATAGTGGATACTCAATCCCATGGTTCGCAATGACTGTACCGTCTACTGAAAACAATACAGACTTTGTACTCGTTGTTCCGATATCTACACCTATTGCATATTTTTTGCTCATGCTGCTGTCCCCCTACTTTACTTATTTACAACACCGTGACCGCCGAATTCATTTCGAAGTGCTGCTACAACTTTTCCTGTAAATGTATCTTCCTCTAATGAACGATAGCGCATCATTAGCGATAAAGCAATAACAGGAGTTGCCGTTTGAAGATCAAGAGCAGTCTCTACGGTCCATTTCCCTTCACCAGAAGACTGCATAACTCCTTTAATACTATCTAGTTTAGGATCTTTTGAAAACGCATTTTCCGTTAGTTCCATTAACCAAGAACGAACAACAGATCCGTTATTCCAAACGCGCGCTACGGCTTCATAGTCGAAATCAAACTGACTTTTTTCCAGAACTTCAAATCCTTCAGCAATGGATTGCATCATTCCATATTCTACACCATTATGAACCATTTTTAAAAAATGACCGCTTCCGCTTTTACCTGCGTACATAAATCCATTTTCTACGCAAATATCACTAAAAATTGGTTCAATTGTACGGAATGCTTCTGCATCTCCACCAATCATTGTACACGCTCCGTTTCTTGCGCCTTCCATTCCGCCGCTTGTCCCTACATCAAAGAAGTAAATACCTTTTTCCTGAAGATCATGAGCACGTCGAACAGATTCTTTATAATTAGAGTTTCCCCCGTCTATTACAATATCTCCTTCTGACAGAAGTTCTTTTAGTTCTGTAATAACATTTTCCGTTACTTCTCCAGCCGGAACCATAATCCATACGACTTTAGGTGAAGCTGGCAGTTCTCTGACTAACTCTTCAACAGTAAAGGCACCAGCTGCTCCTTCATTTGAAAGTTTTTCTACCGCTTCTTTATTCACATCATAAGCTACTACTTCATGATGGTTATCCATTAAATTTAATGATAAATTATATCCCATTTTTCCTAAACCGATTAATCCAATTTTCATTTTACAAACTCCCTTTGAAAAAAAATTTCACATTACCTCCATTATACGAATTATTTTTCATTTTGCAATCGTTTACAAGAAAATTTTTTTCACTCATATTTTTGTGCTATACTCTTTTTACTACTAAATTCGTAGAAAGGAACATCAGTTATGACGCAAAATTGCTTAGGAAAAATTCGTTCTCACTATGCTAGATTCAGTGAAAAAGAGAAAAAAATTGCAAATTATATTTTAGAACAGCCGGAACAAATTATTCACAGTACCATTAACGAAGTGGCAGACGATTTAAATGTAGCTGATGCAACAGTTTTTCGCTTTTGTAAACGAATTGGTTTCAAGGGCTATCAAGCGATGAAAATAGCGCTGGCTGCTGAAATTATGACGCCTATTCAGCAGATTCACGAAGAAATTACTGAAACAGATAATGAAAAAACCATTGCTGAAAAAATCTTTCGCTCCAATGTGCGAACGCTTGAAAATACATTACAAATACTAGAAAGCAACGCTATTGAAAAAGCCGTTAAACTTCTTATGAAGGCGGATAAAGTTCAGTTTTATGGCACGGGGGGCTCTTCAGTGGTGGCTATGGATGCTTTTCATAAATTTGTGCGAACAGGAATTAAAACGTTTGCATTTATTGATTCTCACTTCCAACTTATGTCCGCTTCTCAATTAACAAAACAAGATGTAGCGGTAGTGATTTCTCATTCTGGAACAAATAAAGACACGATGAACATTTTAAATACAGCAAAAGCTAACGGTGCCAAAACAATCGGTATCACGGGTTTTCCTAAGTCTCCGTTAAGCCAAAATGTCGATGTTTCTCTTTATACAAGTTCAGAAGAAACCGAATATCGATCTGAGGCTCTCGCCTCGAGAATTGGACAGCTAAGCCTCATTGATGCTTTGTACGTTAATGTAATGATTGCGAATAAAGACACCTCTAAACACTCGCTTGAAAAAGTACGCGATGCCATTGCTGAAACTAGAATTTAATGTTTCGCCCTTATATATTCTTCAACTATAACATCAAACAGAGCATAGAATATATGCTCTGTTTGGTACGGTTCTTTACTTAAAATTTTCAGGTTTTAATTCTCATTTAACATTTTCTAAGTTGCTACATATGATAAAGCACAACTTTTAAAAAGTAGGTGAAGTGTGTATGGATATTATCTATCGCACTGCAAAACTAGATGATTATACAGAAGTAAATAAAATATTAGGGGAATCACTAGAACTCCACGCAAATGCGCTTCCTTCTATGTTTGATAATCAAATGGCTGTTTTATCTCCCGAACAATATCAAGCTACTCTTTATTATGCAACCATTGATATTCTTGTAGCTCAATATCGAAATCAAATTATTGGGGCATCTGTTGTTGAATTAAAATATAACCCTCCCACCACATTAGCTCCTCTTTCCTACACAGCATACATCCAATATTTTGGTGTTAAGAAAGGCTTTCAAAATTATGGCGTAGGAAAAGGTCTTTTTTCTGCTACGAAACAGTGGGCTGTACAAAAAGGAGCAAACGACCTCCAGCTTACCGTATGGGCATTTAACGAAAGAGCACGTGCTTTTTATGAAAGTCTTGGACTGAAAAACTTAAGCTACCTTATGACTACTTCACTGCAGCCATAAATTGTTCCATTAACAGAGGCTAGGCACGTAGGAAATACGTGCCTAGCCTCTGTTATTCAAATAAAAGACTAAATCATTGCGACGTGTTAATTTACGTAGCTTATATACATACTAAAAGAAGTTTATTACGTAGCCGGATTGCCTTCTTGCAGCTGCTCTTGTTCATCACGCTGACGGTGAGCTAAACGACTTGCCGCACTAGAAGCTACGCTCGCTACCAAATCATCTAAAAAGGTATTAACTCCTTTTTCTTTTTTACAGTCCAGCTTTTCAATAATGCCTACTTTTACTTTATCTAAATAGCCAAAGGTCGTAACAGCGATACTGCCATAGGTTAAAACGGCACCTAAAGCAATCGTTTCGTCAACGCCAAACAACCCTTCATCTTGTTCTACAATACTTTGAAGAGGTTCTGATAATTTATTTTGCTCAGCTAACTTATCAAGTTCGATTCCAACTAGAAGGGCATGCTGAATTTCTCTCTTTTGCAGTACTCTCTCTACGCTTTCAGCGCATTCCTGAATGGTTAGAGCTGGATGATAAGGAAGCTGTAAATCATACACAATTTCAGCAATATCCAAAACTGTTACGCCACGCTCTTCTAGCAAATCAAATGTTGCCTTTGCTACTTCTTTGCTCGTTGGGATTTTTTTCGCTGTCATGTCTCTCTCTCCTTTTCAAGTTGTTGTCTCTCTTTATACTAAATTCGATGAGAGGCGCTAAAAACCTTTTTTGTTTTATCCGTTGGAATTCATAAACTCGTCACATATCTCTTTAGGCGCTCATTACATTTACTTGCTATAATGAAATTATCTAATCAGGAGGTTTGTCTACTGTGGAAGAAAAACAAAGTAAATTTAGCAGAGGCTTATTATTATTCTTCATTGGCGCAACAGCCCTTTTCTTTATCATCTTAATCGTTCTGTTTCTCATGTCTACTTTTGGAAAAAGCGAAAAAGAAGCCGTTGCTCTGCTAGCAGGGAATCACTACGCTATCGTTAAGGAAGAGAATTCATATACTCTTTATGATCAAAAAGAAAACAAGCCTATTTTAGAAGATGTAAACGGCTATTTCGGCGCTCGCAATATCCGAAGTTATGTAAAAAATGACACAGAACTTGTTTCGATTGATGAAAAAGAAGAGGAATATACGAAGAAGCCGCTAGAAAAAGCCAGCCAAGCAGAAAAAGATATGTTTAAAAAAATGAAAAAATTAGATTAATCAAAAGCGCTTCAGTCGATTCTGAAGTGCTTTTTTAATAACGCATGCCTCTTTCTCGTCATTCGCTAAAAAATTCGTTACAATAAAATAAAGAACGGTTGTTAGAAAATGTGTTACAATAAAGGTAACGCTTTCATTCAAATGCATAGGAGTCGATTATTCATGTCAGAAAGTAAGCGGAAGTTAGAAGAAATTTCTTTTTATAGTGACGCACTGCAAGAAGATGTCACGTTACTAGTCTATTTGCCGTCAAACTATTCTACGCTTTATAAGTATTCCTTACTTATTGCCCAAGACGGAAAAGATTATGTTATGTACGGACGGACACCTCGTTTAATCGATGATTTAATGAACGAGTCAAAAATCGATCGTACTATTTTTGTCGGTATTCCATATAAAAGCGTGGAAGACAGACGTGATAAGTATCATCCAGAAGGAAAGCAAGTAGATGCTTATATTCGCTTTTTAGCACATGAACTTGTGCCATTTTTGGATAAAACATATCCTACATATCAAATGGGAAAATCGCGTGCCCTAATTGGTGATTCGCTTGCTGCTACAGTTTCCCTGCTGACGGCAATTGCGTATCCTCACACGTTCGGGAAAGTAATTATGCATTCTCCTTTCGTGAACGAGGCTGTATTACAAACGGTCAACTCATTTGCTTCTCCTTCACTTCTTGATTTGTATCATGTTATTGGAACTGAAGAAACGGATGTCAAAACAACACAAGATGGTATATTGAATTTCATTGAGCCTAACCGCCTGTTGCACGAACAAATGAAACAGCGTGGATATTCTGTTTTCTACGAAGAATTTAATGGAAATCATACGTGGAAATACTGGCAAAAAGACGTAAAGCGTTCGCTTCAATATATGTTGAAGTAGAAAGATGTCATATTTTTTGAAAATTTGTTATAATAAGCTCGCTTTATACATATTTTTATGATCTTACTTTGGAGGGATTTTTTATGAAATTTGGCGTTGTACTTTTTCCATCTAAAAAATTGCAAGATGTAGCGAATTCTTATCGAAAACGCTATGATTCTCACTATTCATTAATTCCGCCTCATCTTACATTAAAAGAAGTCTTTGAAGCTACAGAAGACCAAATTGATGAAATTGCGGCTAACTTGCGTAAAATTGCCGAAGAAACAAATCCATTTACATTAAATGTAACGAAAGTAAGCTCGTTTTCACCAGCCAATAACGTTATTTACTTAAAAGTGGAACAAAAGCCAGAACTGACGTCACTTTACAATAAACTTCATGAAGGCAATCTCGAACAGCCAACCGAGTATTCATTTATTCCGCATATCACAATTGGCCAACGACTTTCAGATGATGAGCACTTAGATGTGTATAGCCAGTTGAAACTTGTGGATGTCGCTCATGAAGAAACAGTGGATCGCTTTCATTTAATGTACCAGCTTGAAAATGAAACGTGGACTGTGTTTGAAACATTTCGTCTTGGAAAGGGATAAGATACGTGAACATCAAAGTACTAACGAACAAACAAGACCATTCTGATGCTTACTTCGTACGTCAAAAAGTATTTGTAGAAGAACAGCAGGTTGATGTGGAGCAAGAAATCGATGAATACGATTCCGAAGCCCTGCATTTAGTTGTGTACAAAGGAACTGAACCAATTGGTGCAGGACGCTTCCGTATGGTAGAGGACTATGGAAAAGCCGAACGAATCTGCGTTCTTTCTTCTTATCGAAAAGACGGTGTAGGAAAGCTTTTGATGGATAAGTTAGAAGAACTCGCAGCAGAGCATGAGATTGAAAAGATTAAGCTGCATGCTCAAACGCACGCGGAAGGTTTTTATAAAAAGCTAGGCTACGTAACGGTTTCAGGTGAATTTATGGATGCTGGGATTCCACATGTAGAGATGGTAAAAAAACTAAGCAAAAAACACTAGGGATTGAGCCTAGTGTTTTTACTTTTTTAAAGGATAAGAACCTTTGCTTTGCTTATACTAATACCTAATCATGTGAATTAGGTGAAAATATGGATGAACTTATCGGAATTGCACTAGAGCTTTTTTTCGGATTTGTCTGCTTGTTTATTTTAACTAAATTTTTGGGAAGAGCCACGATTACTCAGCTTACCACGTTTGATTTTATCTCTGCTCTTGTTTTAGGAGAGTTAGTAGGAAATGCATTATATGACTCAGAAGTAGGAGTAGGCAAAATTTTGTTTTCTGTTATATTTTGGGGAGCACTTATTTATGTGACTGAAGTTATTACTCAAAAAAATATTCGCCTGCGTTTGTTTTTAGAAGGACGCCCATCTATTATTATTCGAAAGGGAAAAATTTCGTACAAAGAACTTAGCAAAAATCGACTAGATATCGATCAGCTTCTTCATATGCTTCGTTCAAAAGACATATTTTCCATTCGTGAAGTTGAATATGCGATTTTAGAAACAGATGGTTCACTAAGCGTATTGCCAAAATCTGATTATGCTAAGCCAACCAGAAGCGATCTACAGCTGCCCCCTTCTGAACCTGCTTTACCTATTGCCTTCGTCAGTGATGGCCGTTTGCTTTTGAAAAACTTGATTCAATCAGGCTTTGATGAAGACTGGCTAAAAGCACAGTTAAAAAAACAGGGATTTACTGATTATAAACAAGTGCTTTATGCTGAATGGCAGCAGGGCAGTACACTTTTTATTGAATCTTACTAAGGCGTTTTTTACTTGTTCATTACTTTGTTAAAAAATCGTGAACGCAGCCATTCATTCTGCTGCGTTCACGATTTTTTTATTATACATGTGTATTAATCACTAGGCCCTTATTTGTTAGCTGGCTGTATATACGCTCTGCTGCTTGAAGCTTTCTCCGTTTTTGTAATGAACTTGGCGTCAATTCCAGTGAGTGAGAACGCGATTTAAACTCTTCGTCAAAGCTTTTTTTCTCAATAGGCCAAATACGATTTGAAAAAGAAGCATTATTTTTTTGAAGGCGCTTTGCATATTGAATAGATTGATAAGGGGTGATGGGCAGTATATATCCCATATGAAACCTCCTCTTTTTCAAGATACATTCTACTTCCAGACCTCAGTATTTTTCTCAAGAAGTATCGTCATTGAAACAGCTCACTTAAATCCTCTACTCTAGACTTGTTCAAAACAGATGGCACTTTCTATCTATACCGCCTTTTTTGAACATATGTGATGTCTTATTCAATATATACCCTTTTTTACATCCTATACCTCCAAAAATATCCGTGCTCTTTTTAAAAAAAGCTGATTTTGATATGATAGACTTTGATTATAAAACAAAAATTGTGCGTATATACACATCTATATCGATGTAGAACGAGAGCGGCTTCTTGCTTTAACTCCCTCTTATTTACTATTGATTGTTCATGTTTTAAAAAGGAGGACATGTTTTTTGCAACGTGCACTTTATCAAAATCAGATACTTAATCTCGCTATAACGGCTAGAGACCGATTTCAATATTTATATGAAGCTAGTCTCCGAGGAGAAATGACATGTGTTCACTGCGGAGAATCAGTCAAATTATACCTGGGGATCGAGCATTCCCCTTACTTTTATCATGCTCAAGCTCCCCATGAGAGAGAAGAGTGTTCAGACACACTATCAGAAACAACAGCTGTACAAAAAATAAAAGAAAATCCGGTTGAATACAGAGAAACCAATGGATTTCGTATTCCTAAAGGGCGAGCTATTGGTGAGAAAAGCTCGACTGTAAAAGAGAAAGCGACATGGAGGTCTTCCACACCTTTTTCAAGTGTTCCTGCTTTTCGCTCAAAACCACCTATTTCTAAACACTCTGACTCGCTTTATTTAAATGAATTTAAAGAGAGCGGTATCGAATTAGATTTGAACCAATGGAAAGCAGTTACACATTCAGAAGGACCACTCCTTATTCTAGCCGGTGCAGGAAGCGGAAAAACGCGTGTATTAACAGCTCGCACCGCATATATGATACAAGAAAAACAAATTGATCCAAAATCTATTATGCTGGTGACTTTCACGGCTAAATCAGCTAAAGAAATGAAAGAACGATTGGCTACATACCCAAAGATGTCCGGCTTACATCTTCGTCAAATGCTAGTTGGAACTTTTCACAGCATTTTCTTACGTATGATTGTTCATCATAACCCTCAAGCGTGGCAAATGGATCGCCTGCTGAAATGGGATTGGCAAAAAGAACAGATCGTGAAAGAAGCAGCAAGAGAGCTCCACGTGGATGAGAAAGATTTTCCGTTTGATCAGGCACTTCAGCAAATCGGCTATTGGAAAAACACTCTTGTTGGAGTGAAAGATGTTCGCCCAAAAGACAAATGGGAACAAGATGTTCACTTTTTATATCGTCGCTATGAAGAAGTCAAAAAGCAAAAACAGCTATTCGATTTTGATGACATGCTATATGGATGTTATGAAATGCTAAAACAAAATCCCGATTTGCTAACTCGTTATCAAAAAAGATTTCGCTATTTTTTAATTGACGAATTTCAAGATATCAATAAAGTTCAATATAAAATTATGAAAATGCTAAGTGAAGACTCTAAAAACTTGTGTGTCGTAGGAGATGATGATCAATCAATTTACGCTTTCCGGGGAAGCGACCCTTCGTTCATTTTAAATTTTGAAAAAGATTTTGCTAATACAACTGTTATTACGTTAAATCAAAATTATCGTTCAGCTCACGCCATCGTTTCTTCCGCTAATAAAGTCATTGCACGAAATACAGCGCGCCGACAAAAAGAAATGGCTGCCCAGTTTGACAATGATTTGCGACCTACATTCTTCTTTCCATACGACGAAGAAGAAGAAGCAACAATGATTGTAACGGATATGAAAGAAAAGATTAAGCAAGGCGCTTCTCCAACTGACTTCGCCGTCTTGTATCGAACTCACGCTTCTTCACGCGCCATCTTTGAACGTTTATCGCAGTCAAACCTGCCGTTTTCAATTGAACAAGATGCGGATTCGTTTTATAAAAGACGAATGGTTCGAAGTTTACTTTCATTTCTACGCTTGAGCGTGCATCCAAATGACGCAAGTCCGCTACAAGATTTAGTGAACGCGCTCTTTTTAAAAAAAACAGCGGTCAATGACTTAAAAGCAGCAAGTATTCTTCATGATGGTACATTTATTGATGCCCTTGAATATCTTCAAGATTTAAAACCCTTTCAGCAAAAAAAGCTAAAGAAAGTGATTTCTTTATTCAAATCGATAAAATCAATGTCTCCTTCTTTGGCACTTGAGACGATTTCTAAAGATATGGGATTCGATGATTTTGTTAAAAAACGCGGAAATGAAGGAAATATGATGGAAAAAGGTTCGGATGATGTACGTGATTTAAAAGTTGTAGCACGTAAATTCAAAACCGTACCTGAACTCTTAGAGCATGTGGATCATATGATTGCCATGAACACAGAGATGAAAGCTTTAAGCAAGCAATTTAATGAAAGTATTCAGCTAACTACAATTCACCGAGCAAAGGGTCTTGAATATAAGCATGTATACGTACTAAGCAGCGTAGACGGAGGATTGCCTCATGATTATGCACTCGAAGCTTATCGCAGCGGAGATGATGTGCCGCTTCAAGAAGAACGGCGCCTTTTATATGTAGCAATGACGCGTGCACAAAATTCACTTTACTTATCCGTTCCGCAAACTAGAAGAGGTAAAACTGCTTATCCTTCAAGGTTCCTGAAGTCGTTTATAAAAAAATCATAAAAGAAAAAGAACGATTTACCGTTAAGAGGTAAATCGTTCTTTTTCTTACTTCAAGCTAGCGGATATAACTAATTCCCTTTCCCTCCATTATTAACCAAACATTCCACTAAGAGGTAGATATTCATAAGTAGATGCGTTACACTACGTTATGTACTGTACTACTATATTTTAGGGGGCGCCGTTAGTGAACGCAAAGCTTATTCATGAAAATGAAAAGATTTTTTTATTCTATGTATGGTTATCAGCTTATTAACCTATTTCTTTTTAATTATTTCACTCATTGGTATTATCTACCTTGTAATCGGGTTTTTAATTACATTTATACTCCACGGTTTCTCTATTGCTCAAATTCGTAATAATGGAATTAGATTGACAGAGAAGCAGTTCCCGCACACTTATCATCAGGCAAAAAATTTATCTTCAGAGCTGGATTTAGAGCTGCCCGATATTTATATTGTTCAATCAGGCGGCTTGTTAAACGCATTTGCTACACGTTTCTTTGGACGTCACTTTGTCGTTTTATACTCTGATGTTGTTGAAATGATTGAAGATAATCAGAAAAAAGAACTTTCTTTTATTATTGCTCACGAATTGGTTCATATTAAACGTAAGCATACACTCTACCACTCACTTATTTTACCTGCTCTTTGGATTCCTTTTTTAAGAAAAGCGTATTCTAGGGCCTGTGAATATACGTGTGATCGCATAGCTTCCGTTGCGATTGGTGATGCAAAAGCTGCCACTCAAGCACTCACTATACTTGCGGTGGGTAATTGTCTAAATAAAAAAGTAAATCAGGATGAATTTGTTCGTACGCACTCACAAGAAAAAGGTTTTTTTATGTGGTTGAATCAAGCTACTTCAACTCATCCCCCTATCGCTCATCGTATTAAAGAAATTAATTACTTAGCACAGCATCCGGAGCTATTTGATCTCGATTCTAACGTATTTCAAACAAATGAAATTGCATAAATGGAAAAAAGCCCTGACGTGTCAGGGCTTTTTATGAAAATATCAAATTATTTTTTCTCATTTAGCATTTTAGCGATGGTCGCAAAATCAATGGATTGATTATTGTTTGCAATCGCCTTAACAATTTGTTCTTCTTTTTGTTTTGAAATTGGCTTATTCGCAATTTGCGCTACTCGTTTCACAATATTACGCACCGTTTGCTCATCTTTAAAATTAGCATTTTGTACAGAATTTGCAAGTTCAAAAATATCCTTCATATTAACGCCTGTTTTCTTTTCTATATTTTTAAACATATTATTATCCATTTTGCATGACCTCCTTTATTTATACTTCATCGTATGCACCATGTGCCTAGATGGTGCCCTTTATACATCTAATAAAAAAATAAAGTGCAAGTGAAACTTCACCCGCACTTTTCAGTGCCTTATTCATAGAAGGGATTAATTATAAAAACAAACACAACCAACAATAATTAATAGAATGAATAATACAACGATTAACGCAAAACCACCGCCGTAGCCACCACCGTAACCACAACCGCCGTAGCCAAATCCGCAGCTCATAATATTACACCCCCTCCGTTTTACTCTCTATACTCTATGTTCAGTCAAATGATTTTGTATGGGCTTTTCAACTGTATGCATTAAATTTCATTGTCCAAATGGATCTTCAGCATCTTGGTTATTAAGTCTTTTTACATTTTGTTGCAGCTCTCTCTCTTGCTGTTCCATCTGCTTTTCTGTTTTTTCTACTTCTTTCATTCTTCTTCGATGTTCTCCCATCATATGTTGTTCAAAAAAACGTTCAAATTCATCGAAAAAATCCGGCATATCTACACCTCTCTTCACTCCATGTAAAAAAGCATTGTCGGAGTGACAATGCTTCTATTGCTTATCGCTTTGATAACTTTGAACCACAGCCGCAACCACCTTGTTTTGGAGAAGGGTACTGGACTGGCTTAGGAATAGGCTGCCCTTTCTTCACCGATTGTTTTTTCATTGGTTGTGGATGATAAGGCAGCGGCTGAGGGTATTGATTAGGATTAGGATTATAATTGTAATGATAATACATCATGTTTCCCTCCTTTTCACAGCATCCTATCTATAACATTATATTCAGGACTAAAGAAAGACGTTCTCTCTTATTTGTCCATTTTGCGCTGCATGGACAAAAATAAATCCGTGCTGTTTTTTGGCTTCCTTGCTCTCGAGCTTTCTCCTCCTTTTTGCGCTGTCACTTCACGCAGCTGATTTTGCAGCTCTCGAATGGTTCCTTGCGCTTCATGATTGTACTGTACAATGGACTTTTCGGTTTTTGATTTTTGTTCATTGACGCATGCTTTAAGCCAATCTATTTTTTCCTCTAGTTTTCTTTTTTCTTCTTCATGCTTTTGCTTTAATTCCACTAATTCTTCCTTAATATCTTCATACTCAAATTCTTGATGCTTGAATTTTTGATATTCTTCTTTATAAAAAGCCAGTTCTGACTTCAATGAAGCAATATATTGTTTTGTTTTTTCCTCACTCATGCCCTTCACTCCTTCATTATAAATAACCCACAACTTCTAAAAAATCAGTTAAAGATGAATAACACTTTTTATTAACATGAATATGCTGTAATTGAGTTTATTATTTCCTTCATTTTTTATGCTCGTTCCCACTAGAATTTATTCCGATAAATTCCGCTTTTACTAAGGAACATAAAAGCAGATCATTCATACACTATAGTAGTCCGATACCTAGTAACGAAAAGCGTAAAGGAAGGACAATTACAATTAGGAGGTTTAAAAATGGGAGAACTTTTTGAATCATTATGTATCCGCGTACCTAAAGTGTACGACTGGGTTAGACGTCAAGTTGTTTTACCACAAATCTTTACTAACGACACTTCATTATTTGATGAAGAAGCACTTAAAGATTTAGGGCATGACGCAGACGTTGAAATTATTTTAACAGATAGTGACGGTAAACCTGTGGATCCTTCAGATGAAGATGCACTGGATAAAGTAATTGAACTTGTACCACACGGTGGTCGCCGCTCTAGAAAAATCGTTTTACCGGATGGAGAAGTGGTTATTCTTCATGAAGTTAGATTATCGATCAGTGGCTTCTATAAAATTAAGATAATTGATTTAGGTGGTCATCACAAGCATCATAGCATTACCTCTTGTAATATTCCATGGAAGACACATCAAACGTTTTACCTTTGTGCTCCAGAAGGTACAGAGCCAGTTGTTCACCTTGATTCTTTTGAAGGATCCGGTGGTTCTATCAGATTATCACATTGTGATTTACAGCTGTTAAGCTTTGAGCTCGTATTATGTTTCAGCGTACAAATTGAAAAAGATGTAAAAATTGAAGTGGAAGGCAGCTTCTGCTATCCTCGTCCTGATATTATAGATTCAGCCAGTGGTTGCGCACCTATTGAATATCCACCTCAATGTGAAGCTCTCTTCCCTGGAAGACGCCATCACGATGATGAGGAAAGTAGTAGCTACGAAAGTTCTTTTGAAACAGATTTTGATTAATTAGATACCCTCAGAGGAGAATATTTCTCCTCTTTTTTCATCGTTTACAAGCTTTGTGCATACATATAAATAAAACTGCTGTGGGCAGCTCAGGTTTACAAAATTAATTCATAGCTCAGCAGGAAAGGAGACTACTAGATGAGTCGTAACTCCCCTTCCCCTAAAGATGATTTAACTCAATTAAAACAAAAGCTCATTCACTATAAATCGGAAATTCGGCACGTACAGAACCAATTAAAAAGCTATGAACGAGCTTTAGAACGAGAAAAAGAAAATACATCGTTTTGGAAGAAGAAACACGCTGAGACGCTTTCTACATCTGAAAAAGAAGTAGAAATTGAAGGATTAGAAAAAGAGCTGGATTTACTGAGAAACGAGCTTTCTGAACAAAAAATTATTGCAGAAGCATTCCGAGAAAAAGCCTCGAGAAAACAGCCCGTTATTGAAGAAAAGATTGTGGAAAAAGTAATCGAAAAAATTGTGGAAAAACCCGTGGAAAGGTTTGAAAAGAGTGATATCCTCTGTTTCTTTCAACATTCTATACTGCTGCCAGAACAAGATGAAAGCGAGCTGATGATGTTCGGCAACGTAATTATTCAAAATCAAACGAGCAGTACTTTACGCTCTCCCGTACTTTGCTTAAAAATAAAACCCACTGCTTCTGCTATATTAAGCGGGAAGATTATTGATGAAAAAGGCATTGAAGTTTCTAGTATTCCCTCTTCTTCTTTAGAATGGCGCTACGCTCATCCAAAATGGAACGAAAAAATTCAAAATGACGGTGAATATTGGATCAAACCTATTAAGCAAACAGTATTAAAGCCAAAAGACAAATTACTATTTGACTCTTTTCAAGTAGTCATTCCTCTGTCCTCTGATACGACTTCATTTATGCTAGAAGGCTTTTTTTATAGTGAAGAGTGGCAAGAAGGTATCCCTTTTTTAAATAAAGTTGTGCTAAATTTCCCTTAATTATTAAAAGACATATTGATGTTCAATATGTCTTTTAACTCGTCCATTTATTTCATAAAAGATTCTATAATTCCTGCACATCCTGCAATAGCTAAGATTGTAATGATAGGAATAGCAATGTGCGGGATTGCTACATAACTAAAATAAATTCCTACCGCACACCATATGCCCGTACACCAATAACAGCTGAGCAGCTCTCCAATCCATCGTTGCAGTCCCTTCCCTTTTATCTCCAAGTAAGTTACCGTATTTCCTTGTTCATCTTGATCTTCTACAATTTTATGAAACGGTTTACGAATAAAAGCCGTAATTTTATCAAAAACAATTAGACGAGTAAGTCGAAACGTCGCAAAGACAAATAATGTTAGATAAATCCATGTCATCTTCATTCCTCCGTGCATTCACAAACTTATGAAAATAAAAGCTAACGTGCTTTTTCACTGTTAGCTTTTAGAGTTACTTAAATTTTAACGATAGATATGGTCTGAATATCATGAAACGTCAATACTGTTTTCTCTTTATTAGGAGGAACGCTTACGTATAAACTTCCTTCTTTTAATTCTAAAATTGTTCCTATATATTGTTGGTTTCGACACGTAATTTCACAAATTGGTTGAGACATATGAGCTGGGAAGCTGCATAGAAATTCAACTTTTTCTTTAATCGTCATAGACTGAAACATTTTATTTGGCTTTTTAGTCTCTGATTGCGGTATATCCACGGGAACAATTGAACGCTCTTCCTCTTTTTCTAGCTTAATCTCTTCCACTTTTTCTACGTCAGGCTCTTTGACTTCTTGAATGGAAGAAAAGCTGGGCTCTTCTTTTAACACATGCTCTTTCTTTATTCCTTTATTGTCTTGCTGTTTTGAACTGAAATAATATTGCATAGAACGCTGATTTTGCGTAGCGTTTGGCTGGACAATGTACATTAGCGGCTCGTTTTCTTCTGACTTAGATTTTGAGTTAGTCATGAAGCATACCTCCAATTGCTTGTTATCGTTCTTTTAAAAATGTATGCTTGCACACGGAAAAACTTGTTTATTTTTTTGCGGTAGCCTTTTTGGAAACAAAATCAGCGCTATACTTTTGTTTTCAGCATTGAAAAAATCATAAAAAAAAGCGCTGCATATGCAGCGCTTTTCCCTCATTTAATAAGGTAGAAAACTAAACCCACCTAAATACCTTTATCTAATTTTATACTCAAGAAGCATACGCAATTCATTCACATACGAACGAGACCCTGTTACAATCAAACGATCATCAAATTCAAGCTCCGTATCGCCATGAGGTACAATGGAATCTTTGCCTCTAAAGATTCGAACAAAAATCACATCTCCTGTAAATGGGAACTTACGAAGCTCTACCCCCTCATATTTAGGGTTACGCATATTGATTTGATAAAGTGCTGTTTCTTGATTCGTTAAGATATTTAAAATATTTGGCGATTCGATTAAAGCTTTTAGCAATGCAGTCGTAGATAACAGTACAGAAAAAACTTCAATGTTATTTTCTTTCATCTTTTCATCTAATACAGGACTTTCTACGCGGGCAATAACCCGTTCTGTACCATATTCTTTTGCAAATAGAGCAATGTCGCTATTTCTCTCTTCTTCTCCTGTTGTCACAACTAATACATCCGCATCTAAAATTTCCATACGTTTTAAAGTTTCCTGACTATATCCATCGATGTCGACGATATTAAAAATAGAATCGGACGTACGGTTTTCAATCTTGTCCTGAGTAGGATGATAAATCGTCACATCATATAAATCAAGATCCATTTCTCGAATAACCGGGAGTGTAAATTGATTTGCACCGAGCATATTAACCTTCAACTTTTTGTCATTGATTTCTGGCTTTGGAAATAGCTTTCTAAAGATAATTGGTGTAATAATACATGTAATAATCGCCACCAAAATCAGCGCACCGGACATTTGTGAATCAATAACACCGATATTTTCACCAACCGTTGCTGCTGCAATAACAAGTGATAAAGTCGATGTTAAAAGAAAACCCGATGCCAAAACAGTTTTCATATCATACCATTTTCTTAAAATTAACGCTGGGACCAGCTTGGATATTAACAATGCAATAAATAATAAAGGCATTAAAATCAGCACTTTTTTATCACTGAACAATGACCAAACGTCAAGCTTAACTCCTACCATCACAAAAAAGATAGGAATTAAAAATCCGTAGCCAAACGAATCTAATTTATGAACTAAGTTTTTGTTAGGCGCAAGAAGAGAAACGAGTGATCCCGCTAAAAAAGCGCCTAAAATGTTCTCAACACCAATTGATTCCGAAAGGCCCACCAGAATGATAATGAGTGCAAATACGGCGCGCGTGTCGATTTGAATTGTGCCTTTAGACATTGTTTCAAGAAACGATCGGTTTTTAAACTGCTTCCCTATGAAGTATAAAATCACTCCTACTCCAAATAAAATTAAAATCAACCATGTATTACTATTTCCTGATTTATCATAGACGGAAGCAAATACGGCTAGTAAAATCATCGTGACTAAGTCCGCAATAACCGCAATCAGTAAAATGGTTTGTCCAATCGGCTTTTTCATAATCTGTGCATCTTTTAACGTCGGCACTACTACTCCTAGTGAAATGGTAGAAATAATAAGCGTCATCAAAAAGGCATTATCAATAAAACCTGTCCATACAAAAACATAGGACAAAAATAGTGAAACCGCAAAGATAGCTGCAAACACTAGTATAGAAATGGAAAAAGCATTTGGCACTTTCGCCCCTGATGCCTTTTTGTCTTTTGAATTTCCTCCCGCAAAAGCAGAAAAATCAATTTCTAAACCACTTAAAAACATCAAAAAGATAAAGCCTAGAGTGGAAAGTGTTTCAAGCCACATATCCTGCTCAACAAGGTCAAAACCACTTTTTCCTATAATTAATCCCATAATAATTTCAGCCACGACTACAGGTATAATGTTGAGTTTAAACCGATGCAACAGTATAGGCGTTAAAAAGGCCAAACTAATGACGATAACAAGTGATGTAAAGGACGCGTGCTGTTCCATTAGATTCCCCTCCTTTTACCTTCGCTATTTGTAAAACGAAGACGTTAGTATTCAAAATTAAAGGTTAATCATAAAAGCTTGAAGGCTCTCTGTCAACTATATGAACTGATAATGAAAATCCGACATGATTACTCATGCCGAATTCTAAAGTTCCTGTTATTATTTTAAATAACTCATAAATGTTGTCGCTAGACCGAAGTAAATTAAAATACTGATAAGATCATTGATCGTTGTAATAAATGGTCCTGATGCGACTGCAGGGTCAATTTTGAACCTGTGCATAAGAAGCGGGATAAACGCTCCTGCTAGTGTAGCCACAATCAATGTTGAAAATACAGAGACGCCTACCAAAGCGCCTAAAATAAGATCTCCTTGCCAAATATAAACAATTAATACGACTAAAAGTCCACATGATGCGCCCGTAATCATTCCGGTAGCTGCTTCTCGGATTAACAGCTTAAATTTGCTTTCTTCTTCAATTTCTCCCGTCGCCAGTCCACGAACCGCAACGGCTAGTGCCTGTGTCCCTGTATTACCAGCCATACCGCCAATCAAAGGTATAAATACAGCTAAAATTGCTACTTGATTCAACGTATCTTCAAAACGTCCAATTAAACTCGCTGTCATCATTCCTAAAAACAGCAAAATGATAAGCCAAGGCAGCCTCTTTTTTGCCGCTACTAAAGGATTGTGATCAATCGTATCATCTACATCACTAATACCGGCTAATTTAGAATAGTCATCCGATGCCTCTTCATCAAGAACATCCATCACATCATCAACCGTAATAATCCCGAGAAGATGCTGCTGAAAATCAACAACTGGAAGCGCAAGAAAGTTGTAATCGCGCATAATACGCGCAACTTCTTCTTGGTCTTCTGCTACTGACACGGATACGACTCGTTCATTCATAACTTCGCTTATCATCGTATCGTCATCTGCTATAATTAAATCACGAAGAGAGATAACACCTGCTAGATGCTTTTGTTCATCAATAACAAATACATAATAAATCGTTTCTGCTTCTGGAGCTTCCCTGCGTAAAATGTGCATAGCTGAATGTACGGTTTGATTTTCACGAATGGCCACAAACTCAGTCGTCATAATACTTCCAGCGGTATATTCCTCGTAATGAAGCAACTCTTTAATTTCATCGGCTGCTTCTTCATCCATAATCGTTAAATAACTCGCCACTTGTTCTTTATCCAATTCATTTAATACGTCAACGGCATCATCCGCAGACATTTCTGACAGCATGTCTGCTGCAAAATTCGGATGCATCTCTGAGAGAATTTCTTGATAATCTTCTTCTCGTATCTCTACATTTTCAAAGATATCTGCCATTTCTTCCGGAGATAACATCTCATACAGCGCAAATCTAGAAGGCTCATCTAATTCTTCAAAAAATTGAGCTTGGTCATACGTATGCATATGTAAAAATTCTTCACGAAATGCATCGATTTCATTTTTTTCTAAAAGTGATAATAAATGTTCGGCGAACCATGCCTTTTCTTCTTTTTCAATTGAATCTGTCATGTCTTCAACCTCCCTGTCGCACAAAACTCATTTAACTTTATGATGAATTTTGTTTTTTTTCAACTCACAGCTCTTTACTCTTTTCCCAATAATATATAAGTTCTACACATAGTTTGCTCCATATAAGGGTAATTTTATATCGTCAAAGGAAAAACCTTTTAAGGATGTGGATAAAAGATGCAAGTAGATATAATAGGCGATATCCATGGGTGCTATGATGAATTAAAAGTGTTAACAGAAAAACTTGGGTATGAGTGGCAAGACGGGATTCCTGTCCACTCTGACGGACGGCGCCTTGGATTTGTAGGTGATTTAACAGACCGAGGACCTCATTCACTAAAAGTGATTGAACTCGTATGGTCGCTTGTAATAAAGCATCAGCAAGCTTACTACTGTCCAGGCAATCACTGCAATAAGCTATATCGCTTCTTTTGCGGTAACAAAGTGCAAATTACTCATGGGTTAGAAACGACCGTTGCTGAGTACGAAGCTTTGCCTTCAAGAGAACAGAAATTCATTAAAAAAAAGTTCATTGAGCTTTATGAACAATCACCTCTATATGTGCAGCTTGATCAAAACCAATTAATTATTGCTCACGCCGGTCTTAAAGCTGAATACATTGGCAGAACGGATAAAAAAGTAAAAACATTTGTGTTGTACGGAGACATTACGGGTGAAAAACATCCAAATGGCATGCCTGTCCGGCGGGATTGGGCCAAACATTATAACGGAAAACCTTTTATCGTGTATGGGCATACACCCGTAGTAAAAGCCAGAAAAATTCATAATACCATTAATATTGATACAGGCGCAGTTTTTGGAGGAGCTTTAACGGCGTTTCAGTATCCTGAAGGGAATATTATATCGGTGCCTTCATCTATGCCTTATGTAGAGGAAAAATTTAATCACTTCGTGTAAAAAGAAAGTCGCTTTTCATTAAAAAAAAGCGACTTTTATCTTACGATTTGAAGTTTCTGCATATCTGACGGCAAAGGTGCTGTAAAAGACAATGTTTTTTTAAAAAAAGGATGAAAAAAAGTGAGCTCATAGCTGTGGAGAGCTTGACGAGAAATAAGATGATTCGTTCCGCCATATAGAGTATCTCCAAGCAGTGGATATCCTTTATAAGCCATATGAACACGAATTTGGTGAGTTCTCCCCGTCTCAAGCGAAAGAGAAACTTCTGTAAAAGAAGAATATTGACGAAGCGCCGTATAGTGTGTAATAGCAAACTGCCCATCTTCTCTTACTTCCCGTTCGATGATACTTGACTCTTTTCGGCCAATCGGTGCCTCTATCGTTTCCTTGCCAACAAGCTTACCATGAACAAAAGCTCGGTATACGCGTTTAATTTCATGTTCTTTTTGTGCTTTAGAGAATAAGTAATGAACGTGCCTATGCTTGGCGACAATAAGCAGCCCAGATGTGTCTCGGTCCAACCTATTCACAAGATGAACAGTCGAGTCAATGTTATTTTTCTCATAATAATAGAGCACAGCATTACTTAGTGACCACGTTAGATGTTCTCGAGAAGGTATACTTGGCATGTTTGGCTGCTTATTCAAAACTAATATATACTCATCTTCGTATACAATATCCAAAGGTATAGCTTTAGGAAGAAGACTTTCACTTGCTTTTTCTGGTGGAAACGCCACCTTGATTTCGTCACCTTTTTGCAGAATATACCGAACCGTTGCATGCTTTCCATTTACTTCAATTGCTCCTCCTCTGAACTTAATGTCCGTCAGAGAAGCTTTGGAAATATCATGTTCTTTTAAAAATTCGCGAACCGCTACACCCTCGAAAGAATTATCCACGGTCCAACTCAACGTAAAAACTTGTTTCATTCTCTTCCCTGCCTTTAATCATCACATACAAAAGAGTCTCTGACACGCTGCCAGAAAGGAAACGCGCGAAAGCGAGCAAATCGAATTTTTTCGCTTGCTACCCGAAATTGAATCGACTTTACATCTTTATGTAAAAGAGTTAAATGATCAATGGTAATTTGAAAGTCTGCGTCGTTTACAGGCTTTAACAGCGCTGTATGATGTCCAGGAAGAACCAAGGGAGAACCTATCGTACGGAACACTCGATTGTTAATAGAAGCCATTTCAGCAATTTGAATAGCTTGAAGCGAAGGATGTAAAATCGCGCCTCCAAGGGATTTGTTATAAGCTGTACTTCCCGAGGGAGTGGATACACAGAGGCCGTCTCCTCGGAATGTTTCAAATCGCTGTCCTTTAATTTCCACATCCATTACTAAAGAACCTTCTACACTTTTTACCGTGCATTCATTCAGAGCTAAGTATCGAGCTTCGCGCCCACCGTTTGTATAGCGAATAATCACTTCGAGCAGTGGATACTCTACAGTCTGATAGGGTGTCTTTGCAATAGCAATCACCAGCTTCTCAATCTCATCAGGTGTCCAATCTGCGTAAAAGCCTAGATGGCCGGTATGAACCCCAATAAAAGCCGTCTTGTCAAGTCGGTTTCGATAGCGGTGAAACGCGTAGAGAAGCGTTCCATCTCCTCCTACTGACACTACAATATCAGGCTGGTTTTCATCATATTCTAAATGAAAATCTAATAAATACGTTTTCATTTTTTGCATAAGCGTATTTGATATTTGGTTGCCTTTTGATGTAATAGCAAATTTTATTGTCTCCACCTAATTCTCTCCCCCTATCCATCCAATGTACAAAGCTGTTGCTGAGTCATACCTAAGATTCTTCCGCCGATTCTTTTTTTCGTGAGAAAATAGCCTGGGCTTCTTGAATCTCACCTCGAATTTGAGACATTTCTTCATCGAGCTGAGTAGCCGCTTCAGAAGCACGCTGAAGTCGCTTTTTGATATTCTCAGGAAATTTCCCGCTGTACTTATAATTTAAAGAATGCTCAATTGTAGCCCAAAAATTCATAGCCAGTGTACGAATTTGAATTTCCACTAAAATTTTCTTTTCACCTTTAATTGTCTGAACAGGATAACATACGACCACATGATATGAACGATAGCCGCTTTCTTTTTTATGAAGAATATAATCTCTTTCTTCAATCATTTCAAAGTCTGTGCGCTGACGAAGGAGCTCTACGACCGCTTTAATATCGTCCGTAAATTGACACATCATACGAAGTCCCGCAATGTCCTGCATCTCTTCCTCTAAGCGATCGAGAGAAATTCCTTTTCGAGTCGCTTTATCCAAAATACTGGCGATAGGCTTTACTCGTCCCGTCACGAATTCAATAGGTGAATGCGTAGACTTCATATCATACTGTGAACGAATTCCTTTTAATTTCACCTTAAGTTCTTCAACGGCTTGTTTATACGGTGCTAAAAATAAATCCCAATGCCTGATCATTAATAACACCCCCCTTTTTTCTCTCTATTACTTATTTTCTTTATCTAAAAAAACTTCCTCTACTCTTGCTACCATCTCGTCTCCATAATTCACATTTCCTTCGATATTACTGATGAGATAAGATAGCTCTTCTTTAACGGCTGACAGTTCAATTACTTCCTTATTAATTTCTAAAAATACTTTCATACCTTTATGTAAGACGTGCTTTAAATTTGCCCAAATATTATCACTAAGGCCAACATACATAAATTGATCATTAATATCTACAACATATACAAATGACATGTTATCTGAGTCAACAAGCATTTGTTTTGTATCTTCCAGTTGTTCAATTTCCGTCTCAATAGGGTCTGCTTTTAAATGTAATTCATTTGATTTCATCACACAGGTAGTGATGTCAATTCGATTGTGCATAAATAAACTCCTTCCAACTATACAATTCGTTACTATTTTAACACATTCCAGGAACGTTTAATAAAGGTAAAACCTAAACAATCCGTATTTCTTCATTTTCCAAATTCCCCATATGGATATTCCTGTTAGGAAATGTAGTTTTACTGTCTCAAAAAGTGTGATAAATTAAGATGGAAAGTGCCTCACCAAAAGACCTAAATTAAAAGGATGATTTCATTGAAACAAGAAATTGAAATTGAATTTAAAAATATAGTAACGAAAGAAGAGTTTGATCGTCTCCGCTCACACTTTCAATTAACTGAAGATCAGTTTGTTTCTCAAGAAAACCACTATTTTGATACACCTGCTTTCTCATTAAAAGACTGCGGGGCTGCCCTGCGAATTCGAAGTAAAAAAGATAAGTCTGTTCTCACGCTCAAACAGCCTCATCAAGAGGGTCTTTTAGAAACACATGAAGCATTAACAAATGAACAAGCTAAAAAATTGCTAGATGGGAGTGCCAAGATTCCGTCAACGATTCAACAGCTTATTACTGATTTACAAGTCGATAGCCATACGCTAACTTATTTTGGCACTTTGCGTACAAGTCGAGCAGAAATTCCATATAAAAACGGGTTACTTGTACTCGATCATAGCTTTTATCTAGGTGCTGAGGATTATGAACTTGAATACGAAGTACCCGATGCCACTGAAGGGGCAAAATATTTTGAGCAATTGCTTACGGAGCTTGATATTAAAAAGAAACCCACGGAAAACAAAATTCGACGCTTTTACAAGCGAAAGTATACGTTAATGGATGGAGAATAAATTCATGAGCATGAATATTAACAATTACATGTCTTCTGTTCAATTTCCTGGGACTCAGCCATTTTCAGTCAACAACCAGCTGCCTACAGCTAACGTGATGCTTGGTACAACTTTACTCTCTGTATTTGCTCAGCTTTTTCAAGACTACGTCAATCAAGAGCCTCAAATGAGTACCAATCTTTACTTGAAGGCAGCGCAGGTGTTTCCAGCTATGGCGGTTCAAATGCAGTCTCAGCCAGCTGTTTCTTCCTCAGGTAAGGCAACGGCTTCATCTGCTGCCTTACCTGCACAAAAAAACGAAACGGCAAAGGCCAGTTCTAAGGATGTACAAACGATAATTACAGAAGCAGCTACACGCTACCAGCTGGATCCTAAACTTATTCATTCTGTTATTAAGCAAGAGTCAAACTTTAATCCATCTGCCAAAAGTTCTGTCGGAGCGGCTGGGCTTATGCAGCTTATGCCGGCAACCGCTAAAGCTCTTGGTGTAGAAGATCCGTACGACTCCAAGCAAAATGTATTTGGAGGAGCCAAATATCTTCGACAAATGTTAGATAAATACGACGGAAACGTAAAATTAGCGTTGGCGGCCTATAATGCTGGACCAGGTAATGTCGATAAATACGGCGGAGTACCCCCTTTTCAAGAAACGCAAAAATATGTAAATAAAATTATGTCTTCTTATCTTGTGTAAAAGAGTCAAATCATTCGCCACTCGAACATGGAATGGCTATAGTTTGTCGAGGTTACACTATATAAATAGAAGGAAACGTTTGTGAAAGTATTCCTTTGTTTCTCATAATTAATGATTCGCCACAGCATCATAGACCTTTCTTATGTAGAATTCCACTTTATCTCTTTTCCAGTAGAAGAAGTAAGCGGATAGTTTGAGTTAACGAAATGACACTGCTAAAATTAAGGAAAGTAAAAAACACCAAAGAGTTAAGACGTATATTTCTTATAACAAAGGAGTTATCAACATGAGAGAAAAAATCCACTCCCCTTATGAATTATTAGGCGGTGAACATACGATTTCAAAACTTGTTGATGCTTTTTATACACGCGTTGGACAACATCCTGAGCTCGCGCCAATTTTTCCTGACGATTTAACAGAAACAGCACGAAAGCAAAAGCAATTTCTGACACAATATTTAGGAGGGCCTTCGTTATACACTGAAGAGCATGGTCACCCTATGCTGAGAGCTAGGCATCTTCCTTTTGAAATTACACCGTCAAGAGCCAAAGCCTGGCTGACGTGTATGCATGAAGCAATGGACGAAATTAATTTAGAAGGCCCTGAGAGAGATGGACTTTATCATCGTCTTATTTTAACTGCCCAACACATGATTAATTCACCGGAACAGACAGATGAGAAAGGATTTTCACATTGAGTAATCTAAATAGCCAATACCCATCCTTGCATCAGCTTTGTCAAGGGTCAAATAAAAAACCGCTTGAAATCTATGTATTTGTTGACCCTCTTTGCCCGGAATGCTGGGCACTCGAGCCTATTCTAAAGAAGTTACAAATAGAATATGGTCAGCTGTTATCCCTCAAGCATGTGCTTGGCGGAAACTTGCAGCAATTAAATATTGGAGCACAGCAGAGATTTGAATATATTGCAAAATCGTGGGAGAAAACTGGAAGCCGCTCCGGCATGTCATGTGACGGCAATCTGTGGCTTGAAAACCCAATCGATACTCCTTATGCTGCATCAATTGCGATTAAAGCGGCCGGGCTGCAAGGAAAGAAACAGGGCATTCGCTTTTTGAGAAGACTTCAAGAAGTAGTATTTTTAGAAAAACAAAATGTTACAGAAGAATCTGTCTTAATACAATGTGCAAAACATGTGGGGCTAGATGTTAATGAATTCGTAAAAGATTTGCATTCAGATTACGCTGCGAAGGCCTTTCAATGTGATTTAAAAATCACGTCGGAAATGGATGTCGATGAGATTCCAACTCTTGTGTTCTTCAACGAAAAAGTTGAAGAAGAAGGCATTAAGATATCAGGATACTATTCGTACGAAACATACGTACACATCATTAAAGAGATGTTAGAAATTGACCCAGATCCAGCTTGTCTTCCGCCTCTTCGTTCATTTTTAAGCTATTTTCAATTTGTTGCTTCAAAAGAAGTTGCAGTTGTGTATGGTTTATCATTAGAAGAGGCTGAAAAAGAATTGAAAAAACTTCAGCTTCAGCAAATTGTTGAGAGAGTTCCTGTCAAATACGGAACCTTTTGGCGAAGTACTGAAAAGAGCTGTTAATCATTAAATGTCGATGCTTATACAATGCATAAGCATCGACTAAACAAAAAAGACTTGGCTTTCGCCAAGTCTTTTCGTTTGTCTTAAGACAACAAGGGGATGGGAGAAATTTTTCACGGTCAAACAAAGGGGTATATGTTTGTTTTGTGATAAACTTCACGATTAATACTATAGCAAATTATGTCGACTTTTGGCAACCCCTTTTTTCAATTTTATTCACTTTTTTATAAAAAAACTTCATAAACAGCCAGATTCAATCATATAGTACAACTAATTATGCTTTTAATAGAGGTGTTAACTATGAAAATTGCTGGAATTACTCTAGGCACTGTTATCCTTTTGTTTTCTTTTTTATTCTATATTTTATCTCTTATGCAGCTTGTTCCTCTCATTATTGCAGGCCCTCTTTTATTTTTAGCTATTCTTATTATTTTTACATTGCTTAACAATCACAATAAATTTCGAGGATTTAAAAAATGAAGCAGGATACAGCTCCTGCTTCATTTTAATTTTATTGATTTAATAAACGTTCCATTTCCGTTAATTTCTCTTCAAATACGGCTAGTGCTTCTTCAATAGGTTGAGATGTTGTCATGTCCACTCCTGCTTTTTTCAACACTTCAATTGGATAATCAGAGCTTCCTGACTTTAAGAAACCTACATAGCGCTCAACTGCTGCATCTCCTTCTTCAAGGATTTGCTTGCTTAATGCTGCTGCTGCACTGAATCCTGTAGCATATTGATAAACGTAGTAATTGTAGTAGAAATGCGGAATACGAGCCCATTCTAATCCAATCTCTTCGTCAATTACCAAATTGTCTCCAAAATACTTTTTATTTAAGTCATAATACAATTTTGTTAATAATTCAGGTGTAAGCGGCTCTCCGTTTTGAGCACGCACGTGAACATCGTGTTCAAATTCAGCAAACATCGTTTGACGGAATACCGTACCGCGGAATCCTTCTAAATAATGATTAAGCAAGTATAAGCGCTGCTTTTCATCATCAATCGTTTTTAGTAAATAATCGTTTAGAAGCGCTTCATTACAAGTTGAAGCTACTTCTGCAACAAAGATTGAATAATCTCCGTAAGGATACGGCTGCGTTTTTCTTGTGTAATAACTGTGTACAGAATGTCCAAATTCATGGGCTAGTGTAAACAAGTTATTTACATTATCCTGCCAGTTCATTAAGATATAAGGATTGGTGCCGTACGTTCCTGAAGAATAAGCACCGCTTCGCTTGCCTTTGTTCTCATGCACATCTACCCAACGGTTTTCAAATCCTTCTTTTAACACATTAAGGTAGTCTTCGCCTAATGGTTTCAGGCCTTTTAAAATATAATCTTTTGCTTCTTCATAGGTTACTTCCATTTTTACGTCTTTTACTAAAGGCGTATAGAGATCATACATATGAAGTTCTTCAATTCCCAATACCTTCTTACGTAAATCAATATATCGATGCAATAAATGCAAATTATCGTTCACTGTTTTAACTAAGTTATCGTATACTTCTTCTGGAATATTATTTGTACTAAGAGCTGAGTGACGAGCCGAATTATAGTGACGAACGCGGGCGCTAAAATTATCTTTTTTCACCGTGCCGCTTAAGGTACTTGCAAACGTATTTTTAAATTTACCGTACGTTTCATACACCGCTTTAAACGCTTCTTCTCGTACGCGGCGATCGCTGCTTTCTAAAAAACGAATATAGCGCCCGTGCGTAATTTCTACTTCTTCTCCATTTTCGTCTTTAATGGAAGGGAATTCCAAATCTGCGTTATTTAACATTCCAAACGTGTTGCTAGAAGATCCTAGCACTTCAGAAGCCTGAGCGAGAAGCGCTTCTTCACTTTCTGATAAAATGTGTGGACGTTCGCGAGTAATTTCATCTAATGCATGAGCATATAACTTTAGCTCTTTATGTTCCGCCATGTATTGTTTAATTTTTGATTCTTCAATAGACAAAATTTCTGGTGTTACATACGATAGTGCACTTGCAATTTGAGTATAAAGTGTTTTGATACGATCATTTAACCCTTGATAAAAAGAGTTAGTCGTATCTTGATCGTAGCGCATATGGGCATATGTATAAAGTTTACTAACGCGCATTGTGAGCTCGTCTTGCTCTTGAAGAGCGTCGTATAAAGTTTGAGCCGACTCTCCAAGTTTCCCTTTGAATTTTTCCATTTTCGGAATAAGAGCTTTTACTTCTTCAAATTCTTTTTCCCATGCGTCATCTGAAGCAAAAATATCCTCTAGTTTCCACGTATCTTCTACCTTTATCTCACTTCTACTTGGTAACTTTTTCACTTTTGATTGTTCACTCATGGTCATCCCTCCATCTTTTTCTACCTGTCTATAACTGTTCGCTTTTTCTAAAGCGAATCCTTTTTATTTCTTCCGTTATTGTATGTTGTTTTAAAAGAATTAATCAAAAGTCAGTACGCTTTTGAAAAAAGGATTCTTTCTTAAGCGTACTGATTTTCAGTGGTTATGTCACTTCTTTTGCTTGATTTAACCACTTTTTCATCATTTGTCCATCTTCTAAAAAAGCATCGGATGTTTGCTTTGGAATCGTGTAAGGTCTTCTGATTTTGTATACCCCAGAATTTATAGACGTTAGCATCCCTAACCGGCATAATACCTCTATATACTCAAACAGGGGCTGTTCCACAACGACAGGGGCCATCGGCAAAGACCGAAACACAATATGTCGCTGATGAATTCTGTAGAGCCATAACCTGCATAACTCTTTTTCTGTAACTAAATCCCCTACTTGCTTCTGCTGCATTAAATCAAGAAGCAGCCACGTTTGCCATATAGTAGCAGACGTTTCGATCATGTATAAAGAAGAAAGCGGCATGCCTGCTTCTGCTGGAATATGGGATGGAGGAATATTGTTTTCATAAAGAGCGTGCAAAAAGGGCTGAAGCTTCTGATTAGGATAGAGGGTATAATGCGTTCTCCACGCCTTCTTTTTCTTTATCCATGAAGAGAAAAATTGAGGTTGTGTATGTGTAGAAAAAAGATCATGAAAGATATGCTCGTGAGGAGAGAGCACGACAAGCTGTGCATAACAAATCTGAGATGAAAAAGGAATAAGATGTTCAAGCTTCAACAGTTGATTAGTAGAAGGTGAAAAATAAAGAAGGGTGGGTGTATAATCGGAAAGAGTGAGAAACTGCCACTCTTGAAAAGAAAGTTGGTACATATAAGTGGATAAGCGCTTCATTCTTTTTGCCCCCATAATCCAAAGAGGCGTATAATTTCCCTTCTCATAATGAACAGAACGTTTGGTTAGTACTGAGGAAGATAAGGAAGCACATTGAAATTCGATTGCATATTTTTGCGAGGGCGTATCTATAAGAAGATCTGGACGCTGCATAATTTCAGGAAGATAACTTTCTAACTCGACTTCAAGATGAGAACTAAACCAGTGAAACAGCTTTCGCTTTCCGTCAAGATGATAATCTGTTTCACCTTCATGCTGAGCGACGCACATTTTTTTCAGGTGAGCAAAATGAGGAATTTTTTTTGTACCTACCTTTAACTGTACAGGGGATTGACAAGAGGGACAGTAGAACTGCTTTTCTTTTTTCCACAGCTTAAGCTGTTCAATGGAAAAGCGCTGAGCTAGTGAAACGATGCCTTTTTCTGTTTGGGCAACTAACAATCGTACATTTCTCCTTCCTATAGTAGCGAGCTATATCCTTATATTCGACACCTTTTTACTAAAACCCTTTTCTTTAAGAAAAAAACCACATTGCAGCATACGCAATGTGGTTTATAGCGATTATAATAGCGGTGAAAGCAAACGGGCTGTTGATTCAAATAACCGCTGTATAAATGGCCGCTTTTCAAAGTCTTTAAAGTGAAGCTCACTCGTTTCTTCTAAATCTTGCATATATTCATATACGAGCTTTTGGGTACTAGCTGTGCGATATAAAAAAGCATTTACTTCAAAATTCAAATGAAAGCTTCTCATGTCCATGTTAGCTGTTCCAATAGAGGCAATTTCTCTATCAACGATCACAATCTTGCTGTGCATAAATCCTTTTTTATACTCGTAAATTTTCACACCTGCTTCTAGCAGCTCCGGAAAATAAGAGCGTGATGCATGAAAAACAATTTTTTTATCGGGCTTCTGAGGTACAAGAAGCCGTACATCTATACCGCTTAAAGCAGCTACTTTTAAGGAAGTAAAAATATCTTCATCAGGTATGAAGTAAGGAGAAGCAATCCAAATGGATTCTTTCGCAGACGTAATCATCGAAAAAAATAAGTGTTTGATAATTTCCCACTCACGGTCTGGCCCGCCAGCAATCATTTGAACACCGCCACACTTTTCCATATCAATGTCAATTAAATCAGGCGATAGATACGTTTGAGTAAGCATCGTCTGACCTGTCATATAATACCAGTCTTGCAAGAAAATAAGCTGTAATGAACGGACTGCCTCACCCTTCACCATCAAATGGGTATCTCTCCAAAAGCCAAAATGTCGACTTTTCCCGAGATATTCATCACCAATGTTCAAACCTCCTACAAATCCGATTGTTCCATCAATGACTACAATTTTACGATGATTACGAAAGTTGATTTTATTGTTGAGAAATGGAAGTCTGACCGGCAAGAATGGAATCATTTCTACGCCGGCGTTTCTTAATTCGTGAATATAATGCGGTGAAAGCTGAAAACTTCCCACGGCATCATACAAGAAACGTACATAAATTCCTTCTTGTACTTTCTGAATTAAAATATCTTTAATTTGTTCTCCCAAGTGATCATGTCGTACGATGTAATACTCTAAGTGGATATGATGCCTTGCATGCTTTAATGATTCCATAATTTCGTGAAACGTCTCTTTTCCATTCGTCAATGCGCGCGTATCTGATGAAAAAGAAATTGGACTCTTACCAAGCTTGACGGCTAGCTTCAGCATTTGCTTTCTACTTGTGCCCAACTGTTCAAAGTGATTGTCTAATATACCGGAATCTCTTTCCATCTTTAAAAGCACCTGTTCATCCAGCTTTGCTTTTTTAGCAAATAAACGACGTTTTCGCGTATTGCGTCCAAATAACAAATAAAAAAAGAATCCTATTACTGGGAAACCGCCTAATACTACGAGCCACGTTAGCGTTTGAGTTGGATGACGGTTTTCTAATGAAATGACAAGACCGATGAAAACAACACTAATCGTAATTAAGATACTTAGCACGCCAATAAATTTACCGTCCCAATATCCTTTTGTAAAATAAAGCAAAGCAATAATACCAATAACAAAAGTTAAAAGCTGTAATCTATTTTTCAACTTGTTTTCACCTATCCTAAAACCAATCTTTCATCATTAATAACAGGTCTCTATACCGTTATTATCCTCAAACTTGTTATTTTAACCCTACACTTTCCCCGTGTAGGAACCAGCCGTCTGCTTTTTCTACCTATATTGTTCGATATGAGCGGAGAGCATTTCCAAAAAAGAGGGCAAAACAAAGACCGATTTCATATACATGAAATCGGCTGCTATTATCGTAAAGGAAAATACTGCTTTACTTGTTCAAGTGCATTTTCACTGATTAATTCTTTTCCATATTCCATTAAACGATGAACTGTTACATTTGATTCATTTGCATATTCTAAAATGATGCTTAAAATGTTATCAATTTCAGCTACAAAGTCTTCATCATCTGTAAACTCAACGTATAAATAATATTTTCCTTCAAACACGTACATGCTGTTGATGATATCATCTAACTCTAAATGGTGACTTAAGGAAATTAAATGTTCTAAGTCTTGAAAGCGTGCGACGAACTGTAGCCCTTCGTCTTCTATAATTTCTTCTTCAAAATCAGCTTTTTTATTTTGATTCGCTTGATGATCAAGCAACGCTTCAATTTTTCCATCTACAGGGATATCGATTTTATCATTTTCACCAACAGGTACTTCGAACTTTTGACCGTCTTTTGAAACTTGTGCTCTTGTTACAATAACCTCTAGCCCCTTCTCAAGCGCATGTACTTGAATCCAAAGAGGACCTTCTGCTACAAACTCTTCTTCTTGATGAATTTCGTCCATCATCTCCCAGAATAGCTCTTCACTGCGCTCTCGGCTAAACCAAATTTCATTGCGATCAAATCCACGTTCTTCAATATCTACGTAAGTGACAAAGAATTTTACTGTGTTTTCATTAATGCGTTCGATTTCCATTATCATCTCTCCCTTCGGAAAAATCAGTGAAGGTAATCCGGCCATTTCGAACATTACCCCTAAACGATGAAGGGACTATTTTACCCCCGTGTTAAAGCAATATTACATGTACTTTCTCACTTTGTAAAGCATTCTAACTTGGGATATACAAGCATACACTATTTGAGTGAACCTTGTATATCTATTTTATGACAAAATGCGAAAGAAAGGAAATAAAAAATACTCTGGCAACTCATAGCCACCTTACACCTTACTTTGTTATATACATAATCTCTTTACCCTATGAACGCTTTTTGTTAAAAATGAACACAGATAAAGCAATATGAGCTACTTATCTTTACATATTGGGAGGGAAGACTATTGGATTTAGAATTAATAACCTCCATTCTTCTTATTATCGGTATCGATATTGTATTGGGTGGAGACAACGCTATTGTTATTGCCTTAGCAAGCCGCAACTTACCTGAATATCAGCGAAATAAAGCTATTTTTTTAGGGACTGGCTTAGCTGTGGTAGTTCGCATAGTACTTACTATTTTAGCTGTTTATTTACTAACTATTCCTTACTTGCAGCTCATCGGCGGTTTTTTATTAGTGATCATTGCCTTTAAGCTTCTTGTATCAGAAGGTGATGATGCGTCCTCAATCCGTGCAGGTGTGACATTAGGCGCCGCTGTAAGAACGATTGTATTTGCTGATATTGTAATGGGACTAGATAATGTAATAGCTGTAGCAGGCGCAGCTCATGGAAATATTATCTTGGTTGTCATCGGATTACTTGTATCCGTCCCCATCATTGTTTGGGGAAGCAAGCTCATTTTGTATTTGATGGAACGATTTCCCCTGCTTGTTTACGGTGGAGCAGCTATTTTAGCTTATACTGCTGGAAATATGATTGGACATGAAAAGAACTTACATTCATTCTTTGCAGACCATACATCTCTAGGAACATTCATACCTTTTATAACAATTGCTGTTGTGCTGATAAGCGGCATGGTTGTTAATAGCATTCGTTCAACTAAATGATAAAGAAAAGGCCATACTAAACATTTTTATTTAGTATGGCCTTTTCTTTAGTTTAATGAGCACCGCAGTCTTTTATTCATAAAACACTTTGTACACTTAAAAAATAATCTCTGTGAGTAAAAAAAGAATAGATGGTACAAGTAAGCAACCAAGACCTGTATAAAATGTAGCTGTCATGGCTCCGTAGGGTACAAGTTTTACATCTGTCGCGGCTAAACCAGCTGCTACACCGCTCGTCGTCCCCATAACTCCTCCATATATCATAGCTGTACGAGGGTTGTTTAATTTGATTTTCTTAGCAAATATCGGGGTCAAAATCATAACTGAAATGGATTTAATTAATCCTACAGCTATACTCAACGCGATAATATCAGAAGAGGCTCCAATCGCAGTTCCAGAAACCGGCCCCACAATATAGGTCACGGCCCCTCCTCCGATTGTGGTCAAAGCAACGGAATCTCTGTATCCGAAACAAAGAGCAATAATTATACCTATTACGAAGGAATAGAAAATCCCAAAAAACAAAGCCGTAATTCCGCCGATTCCCGTTTTTTTCACTTCGCTAAAATTGGCGCCGAACGCAGTAGCAATAATGGCAAAATCTCGCAGCATCCCTCCGCCCATTAAACCAATTCCTGAAAATAACTGTATATCAGAAATTCCTTTCTCTCCTCCTGTGTTCACTCCACCGATATAAGCAAGAATTAATCCAAACATAATAGCAATAGCAGATCCGTGAACTCTTCCTTTTGTTAATTTATCTGATAAAAAATAAGCAATATACATGACAATCCCAATAACAGCAAATGCCGTAATCAGCCCGTTATTTTCTAATCCTTCTTTGATCATATTTATCATTTTATCTGCTCCTTAGGTAAAATAGAAAGCTCTATTTCTTGTTCGTTCACCTTCGCTTTCTCTCCTATTCTGCTGATAAATGGTATGGATAGAAAGCCTACTACGACTACTACTACCCCTGCAAGAATCGCCATGCCTCCTCCATCTAGAGCAGCTACAACATTTTGCTGCGCAGACATTGCTACCACGATAGGAATATAAATGCCTCCCCAAAAAGCAATGCCTTCTTCGGATTTTACTTGGAGCTTATTTTTCTTCTTTAAATAATCCACTGCTAGTACAAGAAGAAACATGGATACCCCTACTCCTCCAACGTTGGCTTCTACTCCCATCAGCCCTCCTAATGCGTCCCCTACAATTACTCCTATCAACATGCAAATAGACAGCAATGCTACACCGAAGATTATCATATTACTTCCTCCCCAACACATTATCGAAAGCGTTTACTTTATGATTTAAAAATAGTGTAAAGGAAAAAAGTTGAATAACCTATGCTTTTTTAGTTATATATTTATATCAAAAATGACATAATGCAGTTTTTCTCTACTGTTCACTTTAGATTTATTCGAAAAAGAAATAAAAATCATGACATTTAGTCATGATTCTTATATGTATTCATGAGACATACCGGAGGGTAAATATTTAAAATAATCAATCACAAACTGTCTGAAGATTTGTTGTAAATCCGTCACGTAGCCGCCGTTGTTCCAAGCCAAAAAGATAGTACGTTCAAATGTTTCCCCTTCAATTTTCAGCAGTTTTACATCTTTTCCTGTAGAACCCCCCCAAGTCACTTCAGGAATAAAACCTATTCCTTGCTTCGCTCTAATCAAGCCTCTCACTGTTGCTGGATCATCGCTTTCAAACGTAATTTGAGGCACAAAATTCTGTTCCTTACAAATCACATCCGTTATTTTTCTTAGCTCTTTCCCTTTCTTTAGCACAATAAATTTTTCATTTTTAAGTTCATTTAACTTTACATGCGATTGCTTGGCTAAATGATGATCAAGAGGCACTGCAAGCAAAATCGATTCACGAAGCAAAGGAGTATGTTCGATCTGACGGGTTGTTAATGGAAAAGCTGAAATACATAAATCAAAATCAGGCTGTGAATTGGAATTAGTCAAATGCTGCATCAACCGAAACCGCACCTGAGGATATTGCTCACGAAACCTGCTTAATAGCTCTGGAAGTAAATGTGAACTAGCTAATACAACAAGACGAATTTCTTCAGATGGATCGTTCGACATATCCTTTAGCTCGTGCTTTGCATCTTCCAATGTTTTTAAAGCAAGTTCTACTTTGGCACAGAATGCTTTACCATACCGATTTAATTTAATGTATTTACCGTTTCTATCAAACAAACGAATACCTAGCTCTTTTTCCAACTGTGAAATCGTTTTGCTGAGCGCAGGCTGAGATACGTATAGCTCTTCGGCCGCTTTGCTGATATGTTCTAGTCTAGCAACTACTTGGAAATATTTTAGCTGTAAAAGCTCCAATCCGTTCACCACCACTTTTATATGTTTAATTACTCTCTTACTTTACTAATTACATATATACTTCATTTTCCCTGCTATTTCGACAAAAAATAAGCAGCAGGGAGCCATTGGCTCCCTGCTGCTTATTTTTTATATACCAACTTCAAGCAAACGTTACTTTGTTGGTTTCTTATTTAAATCTTAAACAGACAAATATAAAAATTAACCATTCACAAGTCTTTGAGCTTCGCGAAGTTGGAAAGTACGCACTTTACGTGGTAAGAAACGACGGATTTCGTCTTCATTATAACCAACTTGTAGACGTTTTTCATCAATGATAATTGGGCGGCGCAATAAGCCAGGATTTTGCTGAATTAATTCATACAAATCTTGTAAAGGCATAGCATCTACCTGAACGTCTAGTTTTTGGAAAGTTTTCGAACGTGTTGAAATGATTTCATCTGTTCCATCTTCTGTCATACGTAAAATTTCTTTAATCTCATCGATTGATAACGGCTCTGAAAAGATATTACGCTCTGTATATCCAATATCATTTTCCTCTAACCAAGCTTTCGCTTTACGACAAGATGTACAACTTGGTGATGTATATAATGTAACCATTTACTCCTTCACTCCTTCTATCATAATCGGTCATAACATTCAAAACATGAACTGTAAATCATGTTGTTTTATACAAACTTCATCGAGTGTAAATATTTAATGACTGATAATGAAAATCGATACTACTTTATAATTACTTTTAAAAAATAATATCTATTTGCATTATACTATAAACTTCATCGGAATGATATACTTTTTAAAGTGAACTAGTACATTAGTTCGTTCCTTCACTGTCATTATTTTCATTGCCGATTTTCTTCATTATTTATTTACCACACTACTATTACGAATAAACCCGTAGATTAGTTTCATTTTTTTTTATTATTTTTTTCTTTCACAAATGCCTCAAACTTTTTAGTCACTAAAAAAGCTTTGCAGAAGAAAAGACTTTTCTGCAAAGCTTTTGAGATAACCTTTTATTTATTTAATAGCTGATGTGCTTTTTCCTCGTCTCATTAAAATAGGATACAGTAACAGCCCGATTACAAATAAGCCAATACCTAGGAAAAATGTTTTTAAATCAGCTGTCCCTGTCTTAATCACCCAAAGCGAATAAATAAGTGCTAACGAGGCAATAATTCCGTCTTTTACTCGCGATCCTTTAATTATATCGTACGTCTCACCCGTCACAATAAGCTTTAATTGATAAACTGTCGTCACGAAATAAGGAACTAAATAAGCGAGAGTAGCTACAACGATAGCGAAATTATAGGCTTGCGAAACTGTACCCGAAATAGTCGCAAACAGAAACAACTGTGTTAAGCCATTTGTTAATGTTAGTGAGCGGGCTGGACTATTGTTCTGATTCGTTTTAGCAAACCACTGTGGAAACAACCCTGATTTTGCTGCTTGATAAGGAACTTCTGCACTAACAACAATCCATCCAACAGTAGAACCTAATAAAGATATAAGTGCTAAAATGGCCATTACGTAAGCACCTTTATGTCCAATAACCATTTCTAACGTATCTACTAAAGGCTTTTGAGACTGCTGAAGCTGAGCTGTTGAAAGAATCCCCATAGCTAGAAGCGTAATTCCTACATAGATAACCATTGAGATTAATAATCCAAGCAGCGTTGCTTTCTTTACTACTTTTTGTGATTTTGCACGGTTAGATAACAGTACAGCTGATTCAATTCCGATAAACGCCCACAGCGTAGCAATGGCTGCGCCATTGACCTGACTTCCTAATCCTACATTTATACCCTTTGAATTAACAAATTCTGTACTGACTAGGTTGGATGCGCTAAATAGCGACAGCGCCACAACAATAAATAAACCGAATCCAATAATTTTAGCTGCCGTTGTGATAAAGTTAATATTACCGGCGCTATTGATATCTCGCTGCAAAATAGCTTGAATTCCCCATAGTACAACAGAACATACTAAAAACGTAATAAATTTTCCAGCTTCTAATTGAAAATCTCCGACTGAAAATAAAATATCCTTACTCTCCATTACTGGAAAGAACGTTGTTAAATATCCCGCAAACGATATGATGACAGATGCTGTTGCAGCCCAATTTGCTGCCCAGTAACCCCAAGCCATGCTATACCCTGCTACTTTACCTGCTTTAGGCGATGAAAAAAGGTTCGCTGCATAACTTTGAGGTCCTCCTTTTAATTCAGGCTTTCTCATGACTAAGTTCCCGAACACAAGAGCAATCATGAACACGCCAAGACCTGTTGCAATCCAAGCAAGTGTTGAACCGATTGGACTTGATACGTTTGCTAAATTAGAAGGAAGCATAAACACTCCGCCGCCTACCATATTACCAACTACAAAGGCTGTTAAAAACCAAAGGCCCCATTTTTTATCTTTCATTTGCCGTTTCTCCTTTTGCTTTCTAAAAGCTTAAACTTTTGACATAGAAAGCTCGATGCTTATCTATTAAAACATAGAAATTATTTATTTCTTCATTTGTTTAACAATATAATATATTAGCACACTAAAGCGAAAAGGGAAATAATAAATCCTTCATTTTCTTTTGGAAAAAAATACACGGCTTCATCAAGAAGCCGTGTGTTTTTTATCTTTTATGAAAACCTTTTGAATAATAGACAACAACCAACAAAACAAACCATATCGGACCTACAATAAGCGCTATTCTTGTATCAGAGGAAAAACCCATCACCACTACTACTCCCGCTAAGAAAGCAAGAGAGAGATACGACGTATATGGGAAAAACGGAAGCTTATATTTTAAATCACTTACTTGCTGATCGCTTAATCCTCTGCGGAAGCGAATTTGAGAAAGTAAAATAATTCCCCATGTCCAAATCGCTCCAATAGTGGCAATACTCGTCACCCACGTGAACACCTTATCAGGAACAACATAGTTTAAGCCAACTCCGATTAGCAGTACAACAGCTGAAGCTATAACTGCTGCACCAGGCACGCCGCCTTTTGTTAAGTTGGCATAGCGTTTTGGGGCTTCCCCGTGCTGAGCTAAATTAAATAACATACGACCTGTACTAAAAATTCCACTGTTACAAGAAGATAAAGCCGCTGTTAACACTACAAAGTTTATAATCCCTGCCGCAGCGGGAATTCCAGCTTTATCAAATGTTAAAACAAATGGGCTTCCTTGTGTTCCGATCTCTGGCCAAGGATAAATAGACATAATAACAAACAAAGCTCCGATGTAAAAAATCAAAATTCTCCACAGTACATTATCAATTGCTTTTGTTAAGGTCTTTTCAGGATTTTTTACCTCTCCTGCTGTTACTCCAATCATTTCAATACCAAGGTAAGCAAACATAACCATTTGAAGTGATAAAAGAACACCTTTCATACCATTCGGGAAAAAGCCCCCGTGATTCCATAAATTACTGATCCCTGTTGCAATACCGCCATTTCCAATTCCAAAGATAATCATACCTAGTCCAAGCACAATCATAAGAATAATCGTTACTACTTTAATAAGAGAAAACCAAAACTCTAGTTCACCATATGCTTTTACAGCTAAAAAGTTAACCCCTGTCATAATAACGAGTGCTGCAAGTGCCCATATCCACTGAGGTACCCCCGGGAACCAAAACTCCATATATACTCCAACAGCCGTAATTTCAGCCATACATGTAATAATCCACATAAACCAGTAGTTCCAGCCTGTTAAGTAACCAGCGAGTGGCCCTAAATAATCATTAGCATACTTACTAAAAGAACCGGCTACTGGATTTTGCACTGCCATTTCACCTAGCGCTCTCATAATAAAAAACATAATAAGACCACTGATTCCATACATGATAAGAATACCAGGACCCGCTAACCGAATAGCGGATGCAGAACCTAAAAACAGTCCAACTCCGATAGCTGCACCTAAAGACATTAAGCTAATATGTCTTTCCTCAAGTCCACGGCTTAATTCTTTTTCTTGGGTGTTCCCTTGCGTGTTCCCTTGCATAATTCTCTCTCCTAACATATCCATTTCATATAATAGCGGCTAATTGTATTAGTATTAACTTATTTTTTAGCCAAATGATTCTAGGCAGTGTATGTACTAAAAATCTGATATGGCAAGTTTCACACCTGCACTTTTAACGCTATCACATCTATAAAATACAATATTTAAAAAACTTCACTTTGTTCATTTTATCAAAAATCACAAAAAATGCGATAGTTTTTTGTGATTTCCACAAATAAACTTACGGTTAAAATATAATTAAAACGATTTTTACCATTATATGTTCTTATATTACTATAATTATCTGATTATTAAGAATAGTAAGTCGATTATTCTTCTATATTTTCAATTATAGATGCTTACTTTTCCCTAAAAAGGGTAAAGATAAGATAACTGTTTAAACACTATTTTGAACATCATCATGAAAAGATCAGTAGGAGGATGCTATGAATTGGTATGAAAAACTAAGTCAATATTTTCCCATTGAAGAAATGAAATCAAAGAAGCATATCGAAACGCTTTTACAAGAACGCAGCGATATTTATCATAAAAATGAAGGTCCTCATCACGTATTAATGTACGTGGAAACAGAACAATTTATCTTTATTGATTACCTCTTTGTTTCAAAAGACGCTCGCGGTCAAGGGCTTGGCGGTAAATTAATTGATGAGTTAAAACAGCATAACAAACCAATTATCTTGGAAGTAGAGCCTGTGGACTATAAAGATTCAGACTCAGCAAAACGACTGCATTTTTATAAACGTGCAGACTTTAAGCATGCTCAAACAATCGGCTATAACCGCCGGTCATTAGCTACAAATGAAATTAACCAGATGGAAATTCTATATTGGTCTCCTACCTCTGAAACAGAGGAAAGCATTTTAAATAAAATGAAAAAAACGTACGAGTTAATTCATACGTACAAAGACAAAGAAATATACGGTGCGTCTTATCAGCCGGCAGATCAAGTATTAAAAATTGACAAAAATCGTAAAGACGGCGATATCTTAGCAGATTTATAAAAGGAGGTAGACATTTGTCTACCTTCTTTTATAACTTTTTTGAATGATTATTCAATTAAAAACATTATTAATCACTTATATTCCTTTAGTTATAAGGTTTACACCTAGATAATTTGTCTTAAATATAAAATTCTGAAAATTTTCAATAGTATTTTTTAACCCTTTACTGTATAATACCTGTAAAGCGCTAATGTTACTTGTTCTTACATATTTTTTTGCAACTTGAAGCTTAGTGTTCTTTGATAACCAAATAAAAAACGACCTCGTTGTGAGATCGTTTTTGTTATGTTGTATATGTGGCAAACTCTGCTTGAGAACAAGACACGTAGTGACCTGGAGATACTTCTCTAAGCTCCGGTTCTTCACCATTATAATTATGGATACTTGGATCATAAATTTTGCGCTGACGCGTTTTTTCACTGTCAGGATCGGGAAGCGGAATAGCTGAAAGCAACGCTTTTGTATATGGATGAACAGGGTTTCGATAAAGTTCATCACTTGGTGCAAGCTCTACAATCTTCCCTCTATACATAACGCCGATGCGGTCACTGATGTATTTCACCATTGATAAATCATGGGCGATAAATAAATATGTTAGTCCACGTTCACGCTGTAACTTCTTCATTAAGTTAACAACTTGAGCTTGTATAGATACGTCCAAAGCTGAGATTGGTTCATCTGCGATGATAAAATCAGGTTCTACTGCCAGTGCTCTTGCGATACCGATACGCTGACGCTGGCCACCACTAAACTCATGTGGATAGCGATTTGCATGTTCTTTGTTAAGACCTACTGTTTCAAGAAGCTCATGAACCTTTGCCATACGCTCCTTTCTCGTCTTAGCTAAACAGTGAATGTCAATGCCTTCTGCTATGATATCTGCTACGGTCATACGAGGGTTAAGCGACGCATATGGATCTTGGAAAATCATTTGCATTTTACGATTGAATTTTTTAAGCTCTGAGCGAGATTTGCGACCATGTACATTTTCGCCATTAAATAGTACCTCACCGCTAGTAGCGTTGTATAAACGAATAATCGTTCTGCCTGTCGTTGACTTTCCGCAACCGGATTCACCTACAAGCCCTAATGTCTCTCCGCGGAAGATGTCAAACGTCAGACCATCAACTGCTTTAATTGTTCCTTTGCTTGTGAAAAAATGTTGCTTTAGGCCTTTAATCTCTAATAATTTATCTGTCATGTTATTCACCATCCTTCGCTACGAGTATAGGTGTACTGTATACATTATCAACCTTACGCATGCGACGCTGAACTGAAGCAGGCGGCTCTACTTTTGGTGCATCGGGATGTAACAGCCATGTTTTCGCATAGTGCGTATCAGATATTTTGAACATTGGAGGTTCTTGCTCAAAATCAATTTTCATTGCGTATGGATTTCGCGCTGCAAATGCATCTCCCTTTGGAGGATTAGTTAAATCTGGCGGCGTTCCAGGAATAGCAGCCAGCTCTTCTTCTGCCTCATTATCTAAGCTTGGCATAGAAGCTAGTAGTCCCCACGTATACGGATGTTTTGGATCGTAAAACACTTCATCCACTGCGCCCATTTCAACAATTTGACCAGCGTACATAACGGCTACTCGATCTGCTACATTCGCTACTACACCAAGATCATGGGTAATAAAGATAATAGATGTATCCGTTTTTTTCTGAATGTCTTTCATCAACTCTAAAATTTGAGCTTGAATTGTTACATCAAGCGCCGTTGTTGGTTCATCAGCGATCAATAGCTTCGGATTAGAAGCAAGAGCCATCGCAATGACAACACGCTGTCTCATCCCGCCGCTGAATTCATGCGGATATTGATTCATACGCTGTTCTGGAAAAGGAATACCTACAAGCGTTAATAACTCCACTGCACGTTTTTTCGCTTCTGCTTTAGATACTTTGGAATGCTTGATTACAACTTCACCAATTTGAGCCCCAACTTTCATCGTCGGATTTAAAGAAGTCATCGGATCTTGGAAGATCATACCGATATCTTTACCGCGAATGGCTTCCATTTCTTTATCCGTTTTCTTAGCTAAATCAATACCGTCAAACAGCATTTCACCGCTTTTAATTTGGCCAGGAGGCATCGGAATAAGGCGCATGATCGTTTGTGAAGTTACACTTTTACCAGATCCTGATTCACCAACAATGGCTAGTGTTTCACCTTTATTTAAGTGGAAGTTAACGCCGCGAATGGCTTGTACTTCACCGCCATATGTTTTAAATGATACAGCTAAATTTTTTACTTCTAATAAACGTGACATATAAGTTCACTTCCTTACTTACGTAATTTTGGATCTAACGCGTCTCGTAACCCATCACCTACTACATTAAATGCTAGTATAGTCAAGCAAATAAACGTAGCCGGGAAGAATAACCTCCATGGATAGTACTCTAAAGCTGGTAAAGCATCGGAAGCCATTGTTCCCCAGCTTGCAAGCGGTGCCGGAACGCCTAGTCCCAAGTAACTTAAAAATGCTTCTGTAAAGATTGCTGAAGGAATGGTTAAAGTCATTGTAACTAAAATTTGACCCATAGAGTTAGGAATTAAATGCTTGAATAAAATTCTGTTAGTATTTGCGCCTAATGTTTGTGAAGCCATTACATATTCTTGATTTTTTAACTGCATTACTTGACCGCGAACAATACGAGCCATATTAATCCATCCAGTTAGAGTCATGGCTATAATCATAGTTCCTAAACCTTGATCAAATACAACCATTAATAGAATAACAAGCAATAAGTATGGAACCCCGTATAGGATATCGGCAAATCGCATCATTACTTCGTCTGTCCGTCCACCGCGGTAACCGGAGATGCTGCCCCATACTACACCGATAAATAAATCGATTAATGCTGCAGATAAACCAATGAATAGAGAAATACGAGCTCCTTCCCATGTTCTTGTAAATACATCTCTACCTAAATCATCTGTTCCAAACCAATGCTCTGATGAAGGTGGTTTGTTAGCATTAACTAAGTCGTTAGTTGCATAATCATATTTGGTCATCATGGGTCCAAATATAGCCATAAAGACAATTAGTATTAGGAGGATCACTCCAAACATGGCCAATTTATTTTCTCTGAATCTCAAACCTACATCTTTCCAAAAAGATAAACTTGGTCTAGAAATCTTTTCTGCTTCACTTAAATTTACGGATGCTGGTTCAAACATGTCTTTAGGAATCTGTTGCATAATTTAATTAAGCCCCTTTCTTTCCACCACTTAACTTAATGCGTGGATCAATCAGACCATACAGAATATCTACAAGTAATACTGAAGCTAGAAGCAGAATGCTATAAAATACTGTAACTCCCATAATCACTGTGTAGTCCCGGTTTGTAATACTAGTAACGAAATGTAATCCCAATCCAGGAATTCCGAAAATCTTTTCAATAATAAAGCTACCCGTTAAAATCCCTGCAGTTAAAGGTCCTAAATAAGAAACTACCGGTAACATAGCATTTCTTACTGCATGTCTTATTATGATAGCCCCTCGACTTAACCCTTTTGCTTTAGCAGTTCGCATATAGTCATTGCTCAATACTTCAAGCATACTCGAACGAGTAAGTCGTGCAATAAAGGCCATAGGCGTAGCAGCCAATGCTAATGCGGGTAAAACAGTGTGAGCCCACGATTCCCAACGTGCTACTGGAAACAGGTCTAACTTCATTGCTAATGTGTATTGAAGAAGAGTTGCCATAATAAAGCTTGGTACAGAAATGCCTAGAACGGCAATAACCATCGCAGCATAATCTTGCCATTTATTGTGCTTCATGGCTGAGAAGACACCAAGAACAACCCCAATTGCTAGGGCTATTAAAATAGCTTCCATTCCTAGCATAAATGAAACCGGAAATCCACTGCTTATTAAATCGTTAACTGTTTGACCTTTATATTTAAAAGAAGGCCCAAAATCCCAAGTACTTACAGATTTCAAATAATCTACATATTGGATATACCAGGGTTGATCTAAACCATAAAATTTATTTAAATTTGCAATAATCTCTGGTGGAAGCTTTTTCTCTCCGGAAAATGGCCCTCCTGGTGCGGCTCTCATCAAGAGAAACGTAGCTGAGACAATTAAAAATAATGATAGTAACATATAGATTACTCTTTTCCCTATATATTTGACCATCATATACACCTCCATAATTTAACATTCACTACTTATTCAAGCAGAAAAGTATATGGGATTTCTCCCATATACTTTCTCTTAAAAGCTTGTTATTTTCACTTAAAGTGAGCCCATTTAAACTGAATATCTCCAGTTGAAGACAAAACTACATCTTTCAAGTCTTCATCCTGCACCCAAGCATCTGTATAATAGTAAATTGGTGCTGCAGGCATGTCAGTCATAAGGATTTTCTCTGCTTGCTTTAAGATATCATAACGCTTTTTAGGATCCTGCTCTTTACGAGATTGATCAAGTAACTGTTGATATTTAGGATTTTCCCAGAATGTGTTATTATTTCCACCGTTTTTATCTTCGAACATTTCTAAGAATGTAATCGGATCATTAAAATCTGCTATCCAACCCATACGGCCAATTTGGAAATTTCCTTTATTTAATTCATCAATATAAACGTTCCACTCTTGGTTATTAAGTTGGACGTCTACACCTAGATTTTTCTTCCACATATCTTGAACGGCTTGTGCTACTTTTTGATGCCCTTCGTCTGTGTTATAAGAAATTTTAATTGGAGGAAGTTTAGACAATCCCATTTCTTTCAAACCTTTGTTTAAAAGTTCTTTCGCTTTTTTTACATCATTATCTTTAAATAAGTTATTTTTCTTCTCACCATATGCTTGTGCAGGCACCATAGCAGTTGCTGGAACTTGTTCAGCTTTAGTTACATTTTCTACAATTGCTTTACGGTTAATTGCATAAGCTAAAGCTTTTCGAACGTTAGCATTACTTAACGCTTTATCTTCAGTGTTAAACTTGTACATATATGTTCCTGTTTTTACGTTAACATGAAGATTTCCTTTATCTTTTAGTTGTGGAATTGCATCCTGAGGAAGTTGTCCCGCAGGGTTACCAGCCCAATCTAGTTCACCTTTTTCAAACATAGAAAGCTCAGTAGCATTATCGTTAATCATATACATTTCAATATTTTTTAATTTTACGGCATCTTTGTCCCAATAATTCTCGCTAGGTTTTAAAACAATTTTGTCGTTATGCTTCCACTGAGTCATTTTAAAAGGACCATTTGTTACATAATTATCTCCAGCATTTGTATACCATTTAGGATTTTTTTCTACAACTTTACTATCAACCGGATAGTACGTATAGAAAGCTGTTAACTCTAAAAAGTAAGTTGTCGGATGTTCTAAAGTTACTTGTAAAGTTTTATCATCTACTACTTTAATACCAACATCATCCATACTTCCTGTACCTTTATTAGCAGCTTCTCCACCTTTGATGTAATAAAGCTGTTCAGCATATTGTGATTCATTTTTAGCATCTAAAGCCCATTTCCAAGCGTATTCAAAGTCTTTTGCTATTACAGGGTCACCATTTGACCACTTAGCATCTCTTAATTTAAATGTGTAAACTAATCCATCATCACTTACATCAATCTTTTTCGCCATTGCTTCTTCAGGCTTACCATCTTTACCTAGACGAGTTAACCCTTCAAAAGTTTGTCTTAAAACCGCACCAGATACACTATCATTTGCTAAACCTGGGTTTAGAGAAAACGGTTCTGTTTTGATATTCACACGCAGATCTTGGCTTTTAGCTTTTCCGCTATCATCGCCTCCGCTACTACTGCCACCAGATTCTTTGTTAAATCCACATGCAGCTAAAAACAAGCTCATTACAAGCAGCAAACTGAAAAGAATCGACAACCTTTTCTTCATTGCATGTTACCCCCTATTAAATTTTGTTTGTGTGGCAACCATATTTTTTGATATTCACTAATTTCTTAATCCTCTTTCAATACAAAATAATCAGTTATTTTTTCGTATGGTAGAGTATTAAAGAACTCACTGCAAAATTATTCTTCTACCCTATGAAACTCTCATCAATTGTTTACATGCTGTAAATCCAATGTATGCGCTTAATATGTAGAAGACTCATTCATTACAAAATTCGCTAATTGAAACAAAACATTTTCTATTTTGTGTTTTCTGAAAAATCAAGAAATTGTAATACCTTTGTAAAAAATATGTTTGTTACGCCTATTATAAATATTTTAAAAATTTATTGCAATACTATTATTTAATGGTATTTTTTTATCATGAGGGAAAAAACCTTATCTTATAAGGATTGTGCCCACTTGTCAGACGTCTAAAATCTTTTTTGTAGTATAGGTATTACAATAGTATTACAAAGTCATTAGAAATACTAAATAAAAGATTTTTACCAAATCCTACACCAAATTTTCATCAAGAAATGCTTTAATTAAAAGATTCTTGTCTTTTTTTGTCGCTGAAAAATTCCAGTAAATTGTCTTATAAAACTTTTTAGCGATAAGATGTTTAAATTCCTGCTTTTTCGCGTTATAATAACGAATAACTATATAATTAAAGCTGTGAAAAAGAGTAGTATGCAGAATTTTCATTTTTAGAGAGTTTGTGGCTGGTGAGAACAAACATTGAAACCTGCAGAATGGACTTTGGAGCTTTCAAGTGCAAAGCTTGAACGTTGACCTCAACGTTACATGAATAAAGATAGTTCACAATAATGTGTGCTAATTAGGGTGGCAACGCGGTCCATTCGCCCCTAGCTTATGCTAGGAGCGAATGGGCCTTTTTATGTTGTATCCTTAAACTAGCATCATATATGTGCAGATGAAAGGAAGATTTGATGAAAACAATTTTTTCAGGTATTCAACCAAGCGGTACAATCACTTTAGGTAACTACATTGGAGCGATGAAGCAATTTGTTGAACTTCAAAATGACTATAACTGTCATTTTTGTATTGTAGATCAGCATGCAATTACAACGCCTCAAGACCGTTTAGCACTTCGTAAAAACATTCGCAGCCTTGCTGCTCTGTATGTAGCAGTAGGAATTGATCCAGCAAAATCAACTTTATTTATTCAATCAGAAGTGCCCGCCCACACAGAAGCGGGATGGATGTTACAGTGCGTAGCGTATATCGGTGAACTTGAGCGTATGACTCAGTTTAAAGATAAGTCCGCTGGAAAAGAAGCAGTATCAGCAGGATTATTAACTTATCCTCCGTTAATGGCAGCTGATATTCTTTTATACAACACCGATTTAGTTCCAGTTGGTGAAGATCAAAAGCAGCATTTAGAATTAACGCGTGACTTAGCTGAGCGCTTTAACAAAAAATACAATGATATCTTCACTATTCCTGAAGTACGTATTCCAAAAGTAGGCGCACGCGTCATGTCTCTTCAAGATCCTACGAAAAAAATGAGCAAGTCCGATCCAAACCAAAAAGCTTTCATTACGCTCTTGGATGACGCTAAAACAATTGAAAAGAAAATTAAAAGTGCCGTAACGGATTCAGAAGGTATTGTTCGCTACGATAAAGAAAATAAGCCAGGTATTTCAAACTTATTAAGTATTTATTCAATCTTAGCCAATAAATCGATCGAAGACATTGAAGCAATGTACGAAGGCAAAGGTTATGGTGACTTTAAAGCTGACACAGCTAAAGTGGTAGCTGAAGCACTCGCTCCAATTCAAGAAAGATATTATGAATTAGTTGATTCTAGCGAGCTAGATGATATTTTAGATCAAGGTGCCGATAAAGCAAACACAACAGCTAATAAAATGCTTCGCAAAATGCGAAACGCAATGGGAATTGGCCGTAAACGTTAAAAAAACGACTGCTATGCAGTCGTTTTTTTTAATTAACTTTTGGCTCTTGTTCAATTTCCCAAAGTTTTTCAAAGAAAGGTTGTCCTTTTACTAAGCGCTCGCATAATAATTTATGTTTTGGTGACCACCCTGACTTCGTTTCATCGTATAGCTGATTCCATACGTCTTGAAACGACATCTCTTGAATGTCTTCATATTTCGTTGGATTCCACTCTGTGTACCAGTAGCGGATTTGAGCTGTATTTTTTGTTGTATGTAGCTGATCAAGTGCCATAAATAACAGCTGTTTTAGCTGACGTTCTTTACGTGTTAGTCCTCTCATCGTTTCAGGAGACGGCGAAAGAATATGATGCTCTTTTTTATTTAGCTCGTCTTCACTGAACTTATATTCTAGCTCTTCTTGGTCCGCAATCATCTCATAGACTAACTGTTCTTGTCTTGGAATTAAGCGGCTTTTTCGAATCGGAATATGATACCCCATCGTGTCAATTGCTAAAATATTCGTTCCATCTGTAACGATAAAACAATATTCAACCTGTGTGCGTTCATGATTTTTCCGAATGTATGCTTTCTGATAGACATCTTGTAGTAGTTGTTGAGGTAGCTCGGAAAGATCATTTTCAATGTAATGAAATAAAAGCGGATTTACTTTTAATAATGGTGCTTGATCGAGCAGTTCTACACAATCGTCTTTTCTCCACTCATGGAAATGACACACATTATAACCGTTTTCTTCGCCTTCAAACCAATTAACCCATACATCATGAAGATATAGCATAATTTACCCCTCACTTACTATCTGTTTGTTATCCATCAGTATAGGCAGAGAAAGGAATTTTTATTCCAAATGATGTTATTTTTCTAAAAATTAATTACAAAATGCCTTTGTTCTTGGCTATTATTCAAATGCACTTATTTCGAAGCTAAGACATAACGGCGTTGCTAATGATTGTTAAAGGCTTCATGAACTATTTCCAACCCTATAAGCAACAAAAAATCCGAGTTTCTTCTATAATAATAGGTTTGTCAGGAGGTCTGACAAACCTAAAAAAATCTATCACACTTTTGTGATAGATTTTTAACGAAGAGATTTTGGATTCAAAGCATCTTTTAATCCTTCACCAATGAAGTTGATAGCTAGGATCGTAAATGTAATAGCTAAACCTGGCGGAACCCACATCCAAGGCTTATTCTGCAGCACATCTGATTCCCTTGCTTCTGTCAGCATATTCCCCCAGCTCGGCGTATCAGCCGGCACGCCAAAGCCGATAAAGCTAATCGCTGACTCAAATACAATAAGAATGGCCATCTGCAAACTGGCTTGAACCACAATCGTTGAAAACACATTTGGCAGCAAATGTTTAAAGATAATTTTAAACGGGCTGCACCCAATGGAAACAGCTGAAAGCACATATTCATTTTCTTTTTCAGCCAAGACTTTGCTTCGAACCAGCCGTGCCGTACTTCCCCAGCTTAAGAAACTAACAACTAGAATTAGCGTCCAAACGCCTGAGATCTTCCCAATTAGGATTGTATTTAACACTACAACGAAAACAATTAGCGGAAAGTTTAATACAAAGTCTGTAAAACGCATTAAGAATTGATCCACTTTGCCTCCGTAATAACCCGCAATCGAACCAATAAGAGTTCCGATTAAAATAACGAGTGTTGTACAAGCAACTCCAATCAGTAACGAAGTTCTTCCCCCATACAGTGTACGTGCAAATACGTCTCGCCCATTTGTATCCGTTCCAAACCAATGCTCACTAGAAGGCGCTGCATTCATCGCCATATAGTCGATACGTGTAATATCTGCTTTTGTAAGCAGCGGTGCAAAAATGGCAAGAAGCGTAATCACAATCATGAAAGCTAAACTTATCATGGCTAATTTATTTTTAACAAACTTCTTTCGCGCAATCGCCCATGGAGAAAGGTTTTTAGGAGCTTTCATATTCACTTCTGGCTGTACATCTTTTTTCGTTACAATTTCCATACTTTCTCCTCCTAATCCAAACGAATACGCGGATCTGCTACGCCGTATAACAAATCAGCAATCAGATTCCCAACCAGTGTTAAAATTGAAAACAGCATTGTAAGCGACATCATAACTGAATAGTCACGAGTTGCTACAGAGTCAACAAACAACTTTCCTATTCCTGGATACGTAAAGATCGTCTCTGTGATGATAGAACCGCTAATGATTGTCACAAGATCAAACCCTAAAAACGTAATAAGCGGAATCATTGAGTTGCGTAAGATATGAACATTATAAATTTTAGATTCTTTTGTCCCTTTCGCTCTAGCTGTGCGTACAAAATCTTTGCGACTGTTTTCAATAATATCATTACGCAAAAATTGGGTGTACTGCGCGGTCGACATCAAGCCAAGAATCAGCGCAGGTAATATAACGTGATGAATTCTACTTTGAATAAATTCCCATGAGCCCTCTTTCAATCCTACTTCAACAGAACCGCTAAATGGAAACCAACCTAACTGAAAGGAAAATAAATAAATGCCTACGATCCCTGCGATAAACGATGGAACCGCTAATGCAAAGTAATTATATCCTGCAATAAAGTTATCTGCTAAGGTATACGGTTTTCTTCCTGCATACATACCTAAAATAAATGCAAACACATACGTAATCAAAAGCGAAGTCAAAGCTAAAAAGATGGTATTAGGCATACGCTCTAAAATAATATCTAATGTCGGTAACTTATGAGTTGTTGACTTTCCTAAATCTCCTTGTGCCACTCCCTTTACCCAGTTCCAATATTGAACGTAGATAGGATCGTTATATCCTAGCTTATCACGCATTTCCTCAATGTATTTTGGATCTGTATTACTAGGGTTGATTTCTCCCCCAAAAGGGTCCCCTGGCATCATTTTTGCCAGGGAAAACACAACAAAGGAGATCAGAATCAACATTGGAATCATCCCTAAAATACGTCTTAGTGAGTATTGCAGCATCGTTGACTCTCCTTTACATGTAAAATACTTATTCCGTTACAGACCATTTCTCCGGATCTACAACTACCGTTGATGGATCTAGAGTTACGTTTTTCACACGCTTATTCACAGCATAAATATTGATATTTTCCCATAAAGGAAGTGCTGGCAGCTGCTCATTAAAGAATTTTTGCCATTTTACATATACATCTTTACGGTATTTATCATCAAATGATTTTTCACTTAAACCGCCTTTAAGCATTTGGTCAGATTCCTTATTTACCCAACGTCCATAGTTCCATTCAGCATTAGAGCTCCATAATCCTGTAGGGTCTGGATCTGAACCAGTGTCCCAAGAACCAAAGAACGCTTCTAACACCTTATCGTCGTTATCTTTCATTTCATTGTACAAGTTAAATTCAACAAGTGAACCCGTTGCTAATTTTGTTTTAATACCAATATCATTCCATGCTTGCATAATAGCCTTCGCACGACCCTCGAAGTTGGCTGGACCAGCATAGTGACCGAATGAGATCGTAAATGGTTTTCCGTTTGGATCTTCTACAAAACCATCATTATTCTTATCTTTATAACCAGCTTCGGCTAATAATTTTTTAGCTTTTTCTGGACTATACTTGTAATTTGTTAAATCTTTTTGGTCGGCAGCAATCCAGAATACAGACGGAATAACTGTATTAGAAACAACCGCTTTATCGTTCATAAATGCTTTTACCATTGCTTTTCTATCTATTGCATAAAGCAATGCTTGACGAAGTTTTAGGTCTTTGAACTTATCGTAATCATCTACGTTTTTACCAGTCTTTTGATCACGATGTCCAAATCGTAGACCAATATACGAATAACTAGTTGATTTCCCTTCCAAAAAGTCTAAGTTTTCTGCTTTTTCAACTTGCCCTAAATCAGCTGGACGAACATCCATAATGTCTACATCACCTTTTTTCAATGCTCCAGCGGAAACAGATGGATCCAGTACTTTTACAACAACGCCATCAAGATGAGGCTTACCTTTCCAATAATCATCATTACGCTCCATTTGGACATATTCACTTGCTACCACTTTTTTCACTTTAAACGGTCCAACACCAATTGGCTCCTTACGAACTTGTTTGGACTCTGCAAGATCTTTTACAGCAATTCCTTCATAGTACTTTTTCGGCATTGGATACGGCCATAGATTGTCTAAGTTATTTACACGAACTTCTTTAAACGTTACTTTAAATGTTTGCGGATCTACTACTTCAACTCCAGAAATAGAATCCGCTTTGCCGTCGTGATATTCTTGAGCGCCTTTAATATGCTCAACGTTTACATAGCGTGGACCTGTATAATCTTTATCGGCAATCGTTTCATACGTATATTTAAAATCATCTGCAGTTAACGGATCTCCGTTATGCCACTTAATGCCCTTTTTTAATTTAAACGTGTAAGTTAGTTTATCACCACTCACGTCCCAAGTAGCTAAGTCAGATTTAATCTTTAATTTCTTATCATAGGTAAAGAGCCCTTCATTGATAAATTCTAAGATTTGGCTATCATATGCACTACCATACAACGCATACTCAAAAAGCCCTTCCGGCGCTCCGTCAATCCCATACGTAATCGTTCCGCCATCTTTTGGCTTGTCTGTTTTTGCACCTTCAGTTTTTATTTCTCCGCCTTCTTTACTAGAAGATGAAGAACTGCTTCCACCGCTGCATGCCGCTAGAAAAAGCGATAGCACAAGCAAAACGGAAACAAGTGATAAAAACGATTTCTTTTTCATCATGACGTTCCCCCTATTTAACTAATAATCTGTTCGTATGTAGCTTTTACGAGTTATATAAATGGCAAGCTACTTGATGGCCAGGTCTCACCTCCTTTAAGGCAGGTTTTGTTTGGCTGCACTCTGCCATTGCATGTATACAGCGAGGATGAAACGCACAGCCTTTTGGTGGATCAATTGGACTTGGCACATCTCCCTGTAAAATAATACGCTGTTTTTTCTTTCGTGGATCTGGTTCAGGTATAGCCGATACAAGCGCTTGCGTATAAGGGTGCAATGGCTCTGCATATAGACTTTTCTTATCTGCAATTTCCACTAAACCACCTAGGTACATAACACCGATACGGTCACTCATATGTTTAACAACACTCAAATCATGGGCAATAAATAAAAAGGTTAGATCGAATTCTTGTTGAAGTTCTTTAAGAAGGTTTAAAACTTGTGATTGGACAGAAACGTCGAGTGCGGATACCGGTTCATCAGCAATAATAAGTTTTGGACGAAGTGCAAGTGCACGTGCAATTCCAATACGCTGACGCTGTCCACCGGAAAATTCGTGAGGATATTTATAGTATGCATCTTCCGGTAACCCTACTTTTGTAAGTAGATTCATAACTTCTGATTTTAATTGATTGGTTGATTTTCCTGTGAAATTCCGAATTGGTTCAGAAATAACATCTCCAACCATTTGCATTGGATTGAGGGAAGCATAGGGATCTTGAAAAACCATTTGGAAATCTTGTCTGATTTTACGGAGAGAAGTCCCTTTTACTTCTGTGATATCTTTACCATCGAAAATAATTTTTCCGCTAGTTGGTTCCAACAGCCTCAGAATCGTTCTTCCTGCCGTGGATTTTCCACATCCAGATTCTCCTACCAGCCCGAGCGTTTCACCTTTTCGGATAGCAAAAGAAATACCGTCAACTGCTTTTACATCACCAATTTTCTTTCGGAAAAATCCGCCGTGAATAGGATAATAGGTTTTTAAATGTTGAACTTCTAGCAATACATCTTTCACCGCTTTAGTCATTAGCTTGTCTTCACTCCTTTTGACGGATAGCTATTTTCATACAGCAGACATGCGACGTCATGCCCCTGTGAATCCGGGCGAAGAACAGGCGTAACAGAACTGCAGTCTTCCATTGCATGAGGACAGCGGTTAACGAAACGACAGCCTGTCCGCGGCATGTTTACAAGAGAAGGCACAATTCCTTTGATCGTATTCAATACTTCTACATCATCTTCCATGCGTGGAATTGAGTGAAGAAGCGCTTTCGTGTACGGATGTTTTGGGGCATAAAATAACGTATCAACATCTGTATGCTCAACAATTTTCCCACCATACATGACGATCACTTCATCACACATCTCAGCAACTACTCCTAAATCATGTGTAATCATTATAATAGACATATCATTGCTTTCTTGAATTTCTTTTAACAATTCTAAAATTTGAGCTTGAACCGTAACATCTAAGGCTGTTGTCGGCTCATCAGCAATTAAAAGTTTGGGCTGACAAGCTACCGCCATGGCAATCATGACACGCTGCCTCATTCCTCCTGACAGCTGATGCGGATATTCATCGATGAGCTTTTCAGATCTCGAAATACCAACGCTTTTTAAAAGCGCAATGCTTTTTTCACGCGCTTCAGCTTTCGATATATTCATGTGGTTAAACAATACTTCCTGCAGCTGATACCCAATGGTTAACACAGGATTAAGAGATGTCATCGGCTCTTGGAAAATCATTGAAATGTCTTTTCCCCGAACATCATTCATTTCATCTTCTGATAAGTGCGTAAGGTTCTTCCCATTAAATAAAACGCTTCCGCTTCTAATTTGACTATTTACTTTAGGTAATAGTCCAATAACGGATAAAGACAACACGCTTTTTCCACAGCCAGATTCCCCTACAACTCCTACAATTCGCTTTCGTCCGACTTGAAACGACACGTCGTCCACAGCATTATGCCAGGAATCATTAATAGAAAAAGCAGTTTGTAAATTTTTAACTTCTAGTAAAGGTGTCGATTCGAAGGGCTTTTTATCCATTTATAGTGCACACCTCATTTTTCTAAAAATTGTTATATTTGAATAAGATATTATTACAATTTCATTACAAAATCAATATATTTTGAAAATTAACTATATTTTTTATTTTGAAAATAATAATTTCTGAATATCTCTTCAGCACTTTAACGCATAAACCTCCTAATTTTTTGTTGGAAATAGGATAAAATTCACTATTTTTCATTTTAGGTATATAGCACTTGTTTTTTTACAGTTGGAACGCAGATTTTTTTAAGATAGTATTGGTGCTAAGAGGAAGCAGCTGTGTAGTCGTTAAAATTTGGGGCTTCATACATGAAGTAACAAGATGATAGCCGATATTGTAGCCCATCATTTCTGGATACCAATTTTGGCCGAATAATAGTTGATCATATTTTTTTTCGTCAGCACACAGGTTGTAATAAGGTTTAACATACTTTTCCCACATTTTTTTTGCTTCTTCAATCGTATAATAATTTGTCCACGGAGCTAAATGCTTTTTACCACAATACTCCTCTACAGCTCTTTCAGCTAACCCCTCCATCATCATAGCGTCTAACAAGGTGATCGTTTCATCAGACTTATTAATGGCTTTTAGCCTGCAAACATGATGGTATTCATGAGTAAGCACCGCTAACATTTCTTCATCAGATGTATGACTTGTCATAAAAACAAATAATTTATCGGTAAAAGCGACACCTGCTCTTCCGTTAAATTCACGCTGCATTTTTCGATTTCTAGGATTGCTTGGAAGCACTAGCACCGATACGTCCGGCCCATTCCATGCTTTTTTAAGCTTCTCGTAATGGGCTTTAGCTTTCTTCCAAACCTGTCTTTTCTTCATTTCTTCTAATTCTTTTATAAACATTAAAGAAGGCGGACACATTCCATAGTTAAAAAGTAATTCCATATATTCTTTTTCTTTTAATTTCTTAAAGTAGCGCGCAAGATAACGGCTTATTTCTTTCGGCTCCGTCCAAGTAGAAGTTGAAACAATCGGCATGTTTTTCCCTCACTTTCTTCATCCTTTTGTTTCATGATATGTTCACAGCTACTCTTTTGGTTATTAAAAATAAAAAAATTCTAGGCATCAGCCTAGAATTTTTCATTATGCTTCGTATTTTTTAAAGATGATCGTTGCATTGTGACCGCCAAAACCAAGTGAATTGCTTAGCACCGCATTTACTTCTTGTTTACGCGCTTTGTTTGGAATGTAGTCTAAATCGCACTCTTCATCAGGTGTTTGATAGTTAATTGTTGGAGGAAGAATACCGTCTTGAATTGCTTTCACACTAAAAATAGCTTCTACTCCTCCAGCAGCTCCTAGCAAGTGTCCAGTCATTGACTTTGTTGAACTAATTGCTACTTTTTGAGCGTGGTCACCAAACACTTCTTTAATAGCCATTGTTTCAAATTTATCATTGTATCCTGTACTTGTACCGTGAGCGTTGATGTAATCAATATCACTTGGCTGTAGGCCTGCATCTTCAATCGCATGGCGCATTGCACGAACGCCGCCTTCTCCTCCTGGAGCTGGCGCTGTGATATGATGAGCATCTCCTGTTGAACCATAGCCCACAATTTCAGCATAAATACGTGCGCCGCGTGCTAATGCATGCTCAAGCTCTTCAAGCACAATAACACCCGCACCTTCTCCCATAACGAAGCCGTCGCGGTCTTTATCAAACGGACGAGATGCTGTTGCAGGATCTGGATTTGTAGAAAGTGCTTTATTCGCACAGAAACCAGCAATAGATAAACGCGTGATTGGCGCTTCCGTACCGCCCGTAACCATCACGTCTGCATCTCCGCGTTGAATTACTTTAAACGCATCACCAATGGAGTTTGTACCTGTTGCACATGCCGTTACCGTACAAGAGTTCACTCCTTTCGCCCCTAAAGCAATGGAAACTTGTCCTGTTGCCATATCAGGAATCATCATCGGAATGAAGAATGGACTTACACGGCGAGCACCTTTTTCTAATAACGTTGAGTATTGATTTTCAAACGTTTCCATACCGCCAATTCCAGAACCAATCCAAACGCCGACGTTTGGAGCAATTTCTTCTGTAATAGTCAAATCAGCATCTTTAACAGCCGCCATTGCAGCTACCATTGCATATTGAGTAAAGCGATCCATCTTACGAGCCTCTTTGCGGTCAATAAAATCTTCCACATTAAAATCTTTTACTTCAGCCGCTACTTTAGCCGGGAATTCATCTGCATCTAGTCTTGTTAAAGGACCAACGCCAGATACACCTGCTACTGCGTTTTTCCAAGCTGTTTCTACGTCATTTCCAATTGGTGTAAGCCCACCAAGTCCTGTTACAACTACACGTTTTTTATTCATCGTACATTCATCTCCTTCAGTTGCTTTAAAAATGTAGTGTTATTTTCCCCATCTAATAGCAATAGCTCCCCATGTTAAGCCGCCTCCGAAGCCAACCATTACAATTAAATCATCATCTTGAATTTTCCCTGCTTCAAGCTCATGAACAATTGAAATTGGAATCGATGCTGCTGATGTATTGCCGTAGTATTGGATTGTTTTAGACATTTTTTCTTCAGGCAAATCTAATCGCTGTCTTGCAGCTTCCATAATACGAATATTCGCTTGATGAGGTACAAGAAAATCAACATCCTCTTTTGTTAAACCTGCTTTTTCAATTACATTAACAGCAGATTCCCCCATCTGTCGAACAGCAAACTTAAATACTTCGCGTCCGTTCATTACAATATGATCAAGCTCATTTTGATACAAGTGCTTGCCTCCTGTGCCGTCGGATCCTAATTCAAAGGATAAAATACCTCGTCCTTCTGATACAGGTCCCATTACAACTGCACCTGCTCCGTCTCCGAATAAAACAGCCGTGTTACGGTCGTCCCAATCTGTAATCTTAGAAAGCTTTTCTACACCGACCACTAATATATGCTTGTAAGCATTGGTTTCAATAAATTGCTTAGCTGTAATCATGCCGTACATAAATCCTGCACATGCTGCACTCACATCGTAAGAAGCTGCTTTTTTTGCTCCCAATCTTTCTTGTAGCATACATGATACTGTAGGAAACGGTTGATCTGGCGTTACCGTAGCAACAATGATCATGTCAATATCTTCTGCTTCGACGTTAGCTTTATGTAAAGCTTCAACTGCTGCTTTATAAGCTAAATCAGATGTGTCCTCGTTATCGGCTGCAATTCGGCGCTCTTGAATACCTGTGCGCGTACGAATCCACTCATCTGACGTATCCATTACTTTTTCAAGATCTAAATTTGTTACAACTTTCTCTGGTACATAACGTCCAATTCCTAGAACACCAGCGTTCATATCAACCTCTCCTTTAAATAAAAGGCTTATATTCCTATAAAACCTATATCCGTCATTTCATTTATCGATTATATAATCAATTATTATGAGTTGGTACTAATTTTACTTCATTTTTTATTTTTTGTCTATATAGGTGTTCGTCCTACTCAGGTATCTATCATGCTACATATAGTAATCATACGGGTCCCTCTTATTCTAGTATGGGACATTAGGTAAGAACTTACCCACCATTAAAATAGTGAAAGGAATGAGTATCATGGCAAGAAGACAAAGAAATGAAGCTTTTTCTGATTTTATGTTTGGAGCTGGGCGCAGAAAATCAAGAGAAGAAAGAGAGCGGGAGGAGTGGGAACGATTATTTAAACAAATCGATGAAATTGTACTCGCCGTCGAAGAACTAGCTCCTCTTCTTAAACAGTTTGCCCCTTTAGTCGATTTATTTTCCAAACAAAAATAACAGCTCGGATTCTACCGAGCTGTTTTCTTTAGTTGTTTTCATTTCCAGCTAACGCATCTTGCTTGCCAAGCTCATAGGCGTCGTTCATTACTTTTGTTAGTAATGTCAATACCGGCTGTACATGTTCCATTGATAACTCAACGCCTGTTTCATCTAAGATCTGCTTTGCTTCTGGCAAATACTTCATTGCAATTTGCATGAATTGCATATTTTGCTCTTCCATAGTGAAATCTCCTTTATTAAAAACATTTATTCCTCCTTATATTAGCGAATCTATTCTATAAGTACAACTTTCTCCTTTTTAATGAAGAGGTAAAAAGAATGTTCTCATATGTTTTTTTTGCAGATAAATTCCTTCTTTAGCCGTTACTCTTGAAGAAAAATGCAGCAGTTCTTTCGCTTTCCTGCTGATTTCATATTTTTCTTGAGCCACTTCTTCCTTCACATCCATATGAGTAATGTTCGCTCCTGCACTCCAAGGCTGTAGCTTTTCTTCAACTAAATGAACCACTTCGTATGAATATCCAGCGGTTTTACAGCGTCTAAGTGCACTGACGGCGTCGTCAATATAAACAATAAAATCTGTGCCTTCCATAACGTTAAAAGCCTCTTCGTACCCTGCAATATTTTTAGAATAGCACATTGACAAAGGCTGCCAAGGTCCGTAAAGAGTCGGCGTTCTGACAATCATAATGGGCCATCCACCATCTTTATATTTTTCTATCATTCGCTCAAAATGAACGTATAGCCTTCCTTCACTACTGTCCGGTGCTGGAACCGTTGTTTCTTCAATCTTTCGCTGCTGGTCTCCAAATACACGCATGGTAGAAACAAACACAAATCGAATATTGAATTGACGGCATTTGTTAAGCGCTTGAATGAGCACTTGCTGCGCTTTTTGCATTTTTTGTCTTAAAAAATCAGGATGATAAAAATCTCCTCCATCAAAGTACGTAAAGTAGACAATATCCGTTTCTGAGGTAATCATATCTAATGAATCTCCTACTTCAGTCGATACATAATTAGCGTTTCGCCCTAAGAAAAATTTCATCTCTTCCTGCAAATCATCTTCTTCTTTATGAGCAGAATGTGTATATCCTTTTACTTCTGTACCTTCGTCTAAAAAAGCCATACATAAATGAAAACCAATAAAGCGGTTTACCCCTATTACTACTACATTTCCCATATCGCTTCCTCCAATTCTTCATTCATCATTTATTCAACAAAAAGCTTCAAGCCCTATAGTTATAGAGAGTACTCATTCCTTATTTCAAAGAAGTTCATCTGTGAAAGCATCATGAACTCTTTTTTTCTTTTATCTCTTATACAAAAAGCCCCTATGATATGTATAATCATAGAAGCTTCGCTTATAACACTTTTTCATGCTGTTTATAAAATTGGAGAAGAGACCGTTCAAACAGATAGTTTTTTTCCGGCAAATAAAGTGAAAGCATAATCGGAGAGTGAAGTTCTTCACGATGTAGTTCATATTTTTTGCTGTGTGCAATTGGATAATGAGTAGAGGCATTAGGCGCGGTCCATATCTTCACGGGCAGCGTTGATTTTAATTCTGTAACAGAAGGGTACTCCTTAATTAGCTTTGATACTTGCTTCCGCTCCACTTTATAAGCTTGAGTCAAGTCCTTCGCGAATTGTTTATAAAAGAATTTATTGTTTTTTTCATGTTCTGCATGCGTATGAAGATCAATACATGGATTTAATAAACCAACTGATCGAATGAACGTATTCCCGTCATTTTCCATTAGCTGTAGCGCTAACAGGGCCCCCATTCCTTCAGCTAAAATATGAATTCGTTTATTCAAAATTTCTTGTTTCATTACTAAATGATAAAGTTGTTTTGCAAGGTGATATGCTTCAGGAGACCCCCAATGCCGGCCATATAAATTGGAATAAAATACTGTGTATCCTTCATCTTGTAAACATTGCAACAGCTGTGATCTTCCGCCGTGCTGAATCCATAAGCTAGTTGAACTTTCAACAAAATGATCTTTATCACCCAATACTAACACACCGAAACCATTCGGTCGTTCAGGGACATGTACGACATTCCATTGCGTATCTAAGCTAAAAAAGCGTCGATGTATCATAGCTCTTCCTCCGTAACTTACTAGTTGTTCCATACAGTGTATGATAAAACCATCAAAAAGCGCACTAGAATAATGCCTATTTCTAACTTATTGCTCTTTTGTTTCTGCATGGGAACACGCCCCTTATTTATTCATAAAAAATTCAATTTCTTATTTGACTGCTATATGCTAAAATGAAATCAAACTGTACTGTAAACGAGGTGAATTGAATGCGTGTCGTAATGGCTTTTGTTTGGGGCTTTTTACTAATGAATATGGCAGTGTACGTAATCTCTGCAATGACGGGCGGTACTTACAGTTTCGCAACCGCTTCCATCCTTGGAGTAGTTTTCACGCTAGTTGTAATTTTGATTGGAGAACTGGGTGTACCGAATAAACCAGCAAATAATCACCACTAAAAAGTGTTGGCTGTAAAGCCAGCGCTTTTTTTATCTTTTGGCATAGACATTACTCAATAATCTCAGTACTTTCTTTTGTTAACTCGTATTCAAGACGCATGACTGAGAGTACTTTTCTACATTTATATATAGTCGGAATCATTGATTATCCCAAACTTTAACTATATAATTTTAGAATAATCAAACTATTAACTTTAGGAGTGAATGCTGTTGTGACTAAAGAAAAAATTGGTTTTATCGGAACAGGCGTTATGGGTCAAAGCATGGCTGGACATTTAATTGACGCGGGACATGAAGTCCTTGTTTATACACGAACAAAAACTCGTGCTCAAGTATTACTTGAAAAAGGGGCCAAATGGAAAGAAACAGTTCAAGAAGTGGCCGAACAATCTGATGTTATTATCACAATGGTAGGCTACCCTCACGATGTAAAAGAGATTTATTTAGGAAAAGATGGCATTATACATAATGCAAAGAAAGGCTGCTATACAATTGATATGACGACATCAAGCCCTATACTTGCTCGTGAGATTTATCAAGCGGCAAAAGAGAAGCATATTCATGCGCTTGACGCTCCTGTTTCAGGAGGAGATATTGGGGCTCAGAAAGCAACATTAGCGATTATGGTAGGAGGCGATTCTGAAGCATTCTCTGCCGTTACGCCTATTCTTGAAAAAATGGGGACAAATATCGTTCTTCAAGGAAGCGCTGGTGCTGGTCAACATACAAAAATGTGCAATCAAATTGCTATCGCCTCTAATATGATGGGTGTATGCGAAGCTATACTTTATGCTGAAAAAGCCGGATTAAATCCAAATACCGTTCTAAAAAGTATTGAAACAGGCGCAGCGGGAAGCTGGTCGTTAAGCAATTTAGCTCCTCGCATGATTAAAGGAGACTTCGAACCAGGTTTTTATATTAAACACTTTATTAAAGATATGAAGATTGCCATTGAATCAGCTGAAGAAATGGAGCTATATACACCAGGGTTAAAATTAGCAAAATCGCTTTATGAACAGCTCGAAAAACAAGGCGATGATAATAAAGGAACACAGGGTCTGTATACCCTTTTAAAACAGCACGCACTAACTGTATAAAAACAGGCAGCTCATTACGAGCTGCCTGTTTTTTTATTAATGATTTACTCTTCATTTAACGAGTTCATAAAGCGGCTGAATGCAAGCTGTCCTTCAGTATTTTGTTTAAAAACACCCGCGTGTTCTAAAATAGTCGCAAAGACAAACCCAAGCTCTTGTTGAAGAATGCTTTGCACATTTTCCGCTTCAATATGTGGATACTTTTTCTTGATTTGTTCAGCCCACTTCACGTGTTTTTTCGCTTGATCATGCTTGCTGGCTAACTCGCTCAGGTTATTCTGAACTAATCCTTTGGCAACTAAACTCATTTCGTCTTTCAAACGACCGGGTAAAACCGCAAGCCCCATTACTTCGATTAAACCTATATTCTCTTTTTTTATATGATGAACTTCTGCATGCGGATGATAAATGCCATCTGGATGCTTGCTGTTTGTTCGATTGTTTCGCAGTACTAAATCTAATTCGTACAAATCTCCTCTTTTCCTAGCAATAGGCGTAACCGTATTGTGAGGAGTTTGACCTGTAAAAGCTAAAATATCAGCGCTTTGATCACTATATGATTTCCATTTCTTCAAAATAAAATCCGCTGCTTCCACTAATGGTGAAAGGTGCGAACTTTGAAGACGAACGACCGACATCGGCCAATGAACAATTCCAGCTTTCACGTCTGGATGCGCTTTAAGAGAGAACAATTTATTTATTTTTGCTTTAGCCATAGGAAACTCATGATAGCCTCCTTGAAAGTGATCATGAGTTAAAATAGATCCTCCTACAATTGGTAGATCTGCATTTGACCCTAAAAAATAATGTGGAAATTGTTCAACGAAGGCAAGCAGCCGCTTAAACGTTTGCTTTGAAATATGCATGGGTGTATGCTCGCTCGCAAAAACAATGGCATGTTCATTATAGTAAACATAAGGTGAAAACTGCATGTACCACAGCTCTTCTTGCAATTCCACAGGAATAATCCGGTGATTTTGACGAGCTGGGTGGTTAATGCGACCTGCATAACCAGCATTTTCTTTACAGAGAAGGCACAGCGGGTAGTTGCTTTCCTTCAATGATTTGCTTGCTGCAATTGCTTTTGGATCTTTTTCCGGCTTAGATAAATTAATGGTAATTTCAAGTTCTCCAAAATCAGTGTTTGTTACCCATCTTTCGTTTTTAGCAATTCGATCTCTGCGAATATAGTGAATGTCTTTTGACAGCTTATAATAGTAGCTTGTGGCTTTTTGAGGGCTTTGTTGATAGTGATCATAAAATGTTCGATTAACCTCTGAAGGCATGCTTGCAAAGCACCCCATTATTTTGGTATCGAATAAATCTCTATAGGTGATAGAATTCTCGGCGATTCGATTGTTTTCTGCAGCCCAATCAAGCATGTTGTCTAAAATAGCAGCTGGATGTTCCAGACGTTCTTCTTTGACTTCTACCAGGATACATTCATCGAGTCTTAACACTTCCAGCAGTTTATTCCTCACCACATCTATATCCCATTTTGTTAATAGATTCTTTTGTAAACCATATTGAATAAGTCGGGTGATTTCTTCATGAATGTTGACTGACATACACTCGTTCCTTTCTCTATCTGTTTTCTTTTATACTGCTTCTAATGTGAGTTCACGCGCTCCTTCTCCAACCGTGACCACATAAAATTCAGCTTCTAAACTCGTTTGCTTATAATAGGCGTCTTTTACTTGCTCAATAAATCTATCAACCTGTGCTTTTTTTACGATACTGATTGTACAGCCGCCAAAGCCTGCACCCGTCATGCGTGATCCAATCACGCCTTCTTGCAACCAAGCTGCTTCTACGAGAGCATCTAGTTCTTTTCCACTTACTTCATAGTCATCTCGCAGCGAACGGTGCGACTCATTCATCAATTGACCAAAGCCTTTTAAATCGCCATTTTGCAATTTAGCAACCGCTTCTTTTGTGCGTTCATTTTCATATACCGCATGTTTAGCGCGCTTATAATCTACTTCGTTTTGTATCAAAGATTTATGCTTTTCAAATTGCTCTTTGGTTAAATCACCAAGTGAATCAATGGAAAGTGAAGTTTGCAAATCTGACAGCGCTCTTTCACACTCCATGCGGCGTTCATTGTATTTTGAATCAGCTAGCCCTCTTCGTTTATTTGTATTAGAAATAACGAGCACAGCATCTGTTAATTGCAGCGGGCTATAATGGTATTCAAGAGTTTGACAGTTTAACAATACGGCTTGATTTTCCTTCCCCATTCCAATCGCAAACTGATCCATAATACCGCAGCTTACGCCGATAAATTCATTTTCAGCTTGCTTCGCAATTTTTACAAGGTCCATCATACCAATATTCAACTCAAGAATTTTATTTAAAAGTACGCACGTGACTAACTCAATTGATGCTGACGATGAAAGCCCTGCTCCGTTAGGAATGTTGCCGAAAAACAAGATATCAAAACCAAAAGGAAGATCATATCCGTGCTTTTTAAAGGTGTCCATTACTCCTTTTGGGTAATTAGCCCAATCATCCTCGGTTATGTACGTTAATTGCTCTAAAGAGGATTCAATAACGCCTACTTCAGAGAAATTTTTAGAGTACATACGTATTTTTCGATCATGACGTTTTTGCACTACCGCATACGTTCCTATACTCAATGAACAAGGAAAAACATGCCCTCCATTATAATCAGTATGTTCTCCAATTAAATTGACACGTCCTGGCGCAAAAAAGCAGCGAATAGTTTCTGACGAATGAAATATTTGTTTGAACTCTTCGATTAATTTTTCCAGCATTTATTATCACCTATTTTAAGTAGTTTTTTGGAAACGGATTCATATGTACATTGTAAAGTCCAAATTTCCTGGCCTCAATGGTAAAATTACTATCGATAATCGGTACTTTTTTGCTCATCACTTTAAAAATGATTCTTTTCAATTGATGATGAACTATTCTTGTGCAAAAGGTGTTATCTTCATGTAAGCCGTGACTTGCAAATTATAAGAAAATAATAGATTTAGAGACATTCACTAAAAATAATCACGATATTTTCAAAAAATTATAGAAAAATGAAAGCGATTACGTTAAAGTAAGAATTAAGTGCTACTTTATTTCAAAAAGAAGGTGAAAATTTGCTCTCACATTTCCAAGCTCAAGAATATTCAACGTACGCATACAGGTTTTTAGAATCCCGCACAAACGAAGTTGCGCAGCTTTGGTCGGTTGGGTGGGATGAAGTTTTCTCTCCCCTTTATAACTGGAGCGGAAATCAGCGAAAAGACGTAGGGAAATATATTTTTCAATACACGGTCTCTGGGTACGGGATGATTGAGATAGATGGACAAGAATATAAAGTGGATGCTGGGAAAGCATTCATCGTCAATATACCTGGAAATTATCGCTATTACTTACCAAAGGAAAGTGAAAACTGGGAGTTTATTTTTCTTACATTATACGGAGATGAAGTACAAAAATGCTGGGACTATATTCAGTCGACCCACTCCCCTGTAATTCGGTTTCACCCTGAATCAGCACCTGTTCAGCTGCTTGCTAAAATATATAAGCGGGCAAGTGAAAAGCATATAGCGGATCCATTTCACGCCTCAAGCTTATCTTACCGCTTTGTAATGGAGCTGTATCAATATATTAAAAGCATGGACAGTTTTACAGAAGACTGGCCAGAAAGTATCATTAGCTCTATTTTATTTGCACGTAATCATTATCATGAAGAAATCGGTCCGGATGAAATGGCAGATGCAGCTCATTTATCTCGCTATCATTTTAGCCGGTTATTCAAACAAACAACAGGGATTACGCCTATTCAATATTTAACGAAGCTTCGCATTCAAAAAGCGGCCGAGCTGTTGCATCAAACCAAGTATTCAATCGAAGAAATCGCTGAAAACGTTGGCTATGCAAATGCTAATTATTTAACAAAAGTGTTTCGCAAAACAACCAATATGACGCCCGGGCAATATCGAAAAAGTGATGCATCCATTGATGAGCACTTTGCATTACCAAAATAAAGACGACTGCCATAAAAGGAAGTCGTCTTTATTTTTTATCAGGGATTTCTACTACCACAGAACCTTTTTCGTAAATAAAAGTCAATTTTTTACCCGGGATAATCATATTTTCTAAAATATCTCGTGCGGCTTGAAGTGCAAACTCTGTCCGTTCTGCCTTCTCCTGCACTTCTTCATTTTCAGCTTGAAGATTATTTTTATCTAGCGTTCTTATTTTAGTTAATGCCTGATCTATAAAATCGTATGCTTCGTCATATATAAGCTCTATACGGTCCTTCATGTGCTCATTCATGCTCCTTTGCCCATTTTGTATTATCATAAATGAATTAGATATATTCTACAACCTAAAACTGAATAAGTTTTTACGCTTAGCCTTCATGTATTTTTCTTTCATTTCTTTTTATTTATTTTAAAAGGAGAATTCTCTTAATAGCAAAAAAAGACCATTCAATTCATCATGAATGGTCTTTTTAGAAAACTTATACGCTGACAATAAACTCATCATCTTTTACATCAACCGTCACTTGACTATAATCTTCAATTTGCCCTGCAATTAATTCTCTGGCAATTTTTGTTTCAATATATTTTTGAATAAATCTCTTTAAAGGGCGAGCTCCGTATACTGGATCAAACCCGGAGGCAGCAATATAATTCTTTGCTTCTTCTGTTAACGTTAACGAAATATGACGGTCGGATAAACGCTTTTCAAGCTGAAGCAATAGCTTATCAATAATCCCTTTTACTTCATGAACAGTTAGCGGTTTGAATAAAATCGTGTCGTCTACTCGATTTAAGAATTCTGGGCGAAAATGCTGTCTTAATTGAGCCATTACTTGCTCTCTGGCTTTTTCAGTAATCTCGCCTTCGCTTGTTAAACCGTCTAGTAAAAATTGAGAACCGATATTTGACGTCATAATAATGACTGTATTTTTAAAATCAATGACTTTTCCTTTTGAATCTGTCGCTCTTCCATCATCTAATATTTGAAGGAGCACGTTAAATACTTCGGGATGAGCTTTTTCAATTTCATCCAACAAAACGACTGAATAAGGCTTGCGTCTCACCGCTTCCGTTAGTTGTCCACCTTCTTCATATCCTACATAGCCTGGAGGAGCTCCTATAAGTCTAGAGACTGCATGCTTTTCCATGTACTCAGACATATCAATACGAACCATTTGTTCTTCACTATCAAATAAAGAATGTGCCAACGTTTTGGCTAGCTCCGTTTTTCCTACTCCGGTAGGTCCTAGGAAAATAAATGATCCAATCGGACGGTTCGGGTCTTTAATGCCTGCCCGTGCGCGAATCACGGCATCCGTAACTAAGGATACGGCTTCATCCTGTCCAATCACACGCTGCTGTAAAATTGACTCAAGCTTCAACAGCTTTTCTCTTTCCCCTTCAACTAGTTTCGATACCGGAATCCCCGTCCATCTTCCTACAATTTCAGCAATTTCTTCTTCTGTTACTTCTTCTCTTAACAAACGGTTTTCTTGTGCTTTTTCAGCAGCTGTTTCTTCCAGCTGTTTTAGTTCTTTTTCAAGAGCTGGAATGCGTCCGTGGCGAAGTTCAGCTGCTTTATTTAAATCATATTTCCCTTCAGCTTCTTCTAGGTCTCGCTTCGCTTTTTCAAGCTGCTCCCGTACATCTTGTACCGTTTGAATCGACTGCTTTTCTTTTTCCCACTGCAGCTTCATTATATCTGCACGTTCTTTTAAATCAGATACTTCTTTTCGAATTGCCTCTAACCTTGTGATGCTTGCTTGATCTGTTTCTTTACTTAATGCCGCTTCTTCAATTTCAAGCTGCATTACACGTCTTGTCACTTCATCTAATTCTGATGGCATGGAATCAATTTCTGTTCGAATGGTTGCGCATGCTTCATCAATTAAATCAATTGCTTTGTCAGGTAAAAAACGATCTGAGATATAACGATCAGACATAACCGCTGCTGAAACAATTGCTCGGTCATGAATGTTTACACCGTGATGAATTTCAAATCGTTCTTTTAAACCACGTAAAATAGAGATTGTATCTTCTACTGAAGGTTCTTCAACTAGCACCTGTTGAAAGCGTCTTTCAAGCGCTGGATCTTTTTCAATATACTGACGGTACTCATCAAGAGTTGTAGCTCCTATACAGTGAAGCTCTCCTCTAGCAAGCATTGGTTTTAAAATATTCCCTGCATCCATCGCTCCGTCCGTACGGCCTGCTCCAACGATTGTATGAAGTTCGTCAATGAACAACAGAATTTGACCATTGCTTTTCTTAACTTCTTGAAGAACAGCTTTTAAACGCTCTTCAAATTCTCCTCTGAACTTCGCTCCTGCTACTAAAGCTCCCATATCTAACGAAAAGATGGTTTTATCTTTTAATCCTTCAGGCACATCTCGGCGAACAATACGCTGTGCTAGGCCTTCAACAATCGCTGTTTTACCAACGCCAGGTTCTCCGATCAAAACAGGATTGTTTTTTGTTTTTCGCGATAAAATGCGGATAACGCGGCGAATTTCTCCATCTCGTCCAATGACTGGATCGATGTTCCCTGCTCGTACTTCTGCCACTAAGTCTCTTCCATATTTAGCTAACGCTTCATAAGTGACTTCCGGATTTTGGCTTGTAATTCGCTGATTCCCTCGAAGGCTAGTAAGCACATCTTGCAGGGCTTTTTTTGTTATACCGTGACTTGAAAATAACTTGCTATATTCACTAGAAGACGGTTCCTGTGCTAATGCTAAAAAGATGTGCTCAACTGAAACATAATCATCTTGCAGACGAGATGCTTCTTCTTGAGCTTTGACAAACAGCTGCTGAAGTTTATTTGTAATATAAACTTTCCCTGCTTCAGCACCACTTCCAGTGACAGCTGGTTTTTTTGCAAGCAATTGATTTACCTGCTGCTGAAAAGATTGATGATCTATATGTAAATGATCTAATATGCGAGGAGCAATACCATCTTGCTGATGAATGAGCGTATAAAGCAAATGAGCAATATCCACTTCCTGCTGATTTCGTTTAATAGCTTCGGACTGCGCTTCCATCACGCCTTCTTGCAATTTTTGGGTCATTTTATTTATATCCATTGAACATCCTCCTTCGATACATTTGACCTTTATTGACCTTTATTTCATTATAACCAGCGATGGGAAAACAAGTAAAGCCATTCAATTTAGAATGGCTTCTTTATTTTTTACTACTTAAGGCTTGCGCACGTATGTCCAGTGGCGATCATCGTTTGCCGTCTCTGGAAAACGCTCTCCTGCTTTTAATTTAACCTTTTGAGGATTATTTACGTTGCTTCCTGTTTCACCAATTTCAATATACACTCCGTTGTTAGGAGCTTTTTGACCCGGTGTGAAATGACGATTTTGTCCCATTGTCCTGCCTCCTCATTCCTGAAATGAAATGTTCTCCTATACTATTCCCTTAAGATTTCCGTTTCATAATGGAGATGTTTTCATATTAGGAAGAGAAAAAAGAGCAGACTTGTAGATCCGCCCTTTTGTATCAATGAGTAAACTTAATAGCTTTTTCGATTTCAGTTTCTCCAGCTAACATTTCAAACGTTTTGCCTATCGTAGCTTCTTCGTTTAGACATTCTACAAGCACGGTTGCTACATCTGCTCGAGGAATCGTCTGAGATTTATCTTGAATATCATTATTGATATCAATTTTCCCAGTAGCCTGATCATTAGATAAAGTTCCTGGTCGTACAATTGTGTACTGTAAATTAGACTGCTTTAAGTATTCATCCGCTATCGCTTTAGCACGCAAGTAAAGCTGTAAGCCTTCTGGTCTCTGTTCAGGTGCGTCTGTTCCCATTGAACTTAACATAACAAAGCGCTTCACACCTTGATTTTTTGCTTCATCAATGATATTTTTAGCACCGTTTTGATCTACAGCGATTGTCTTTTCGTCTCCCGTATGTCCTCCAGAACCTGCTGCAAATATGACAGCATCCATACCTCTTAAAGCATCTGAAACATCTTGCTCCAAGTCAGCAAGCACAACGTTAGCACCTAGCTTCTTTAATGCGTCTGTTTGCTTTTCGTCGCGAATCATCGCATAAGCTTCATGCTGCTTGCTGTTTACGACTTTTTCTACCACTTGTTTTCCCGTTGTTCCGTTTGCTCCAACAACTAATACTTTCATCATAAATCACCTTTCGTTCTGTTTAGTATACAATTGATGTTCCCTCAATTAATTCCCTTTAAACAAAAAACCCTTTCTGACATTCTCAGAAAGGGCTTTTCTCTTAAGCTAAAATGGCTTGCAGCAAAGCTTTTTGTACATGCATACGATTTCCAGCCTGCTGAAAGACAACAGAATTTGGTCCGTCAATAATGCTTGCTGTCACTTCTTCTTCACGATGCGCAGGCAAGCAGTGCAGAAATAAATAGTCTGACTTAGCATAGGCAGCTAGTTCATCATTTACTTGATAAGGAGCAAATATTTTCAAGCGTTTCTGTGCTTCTTCTTCCTGTCCCATACTTGTCCATACGTCTGCATAAATAGCATCGGCATTTTTTACAGCCTCTACAGGATCTTTTGTAATCGTAACCTTCGCACCTGTTTTAGCAGCTATTTCATTAACATAATCTGTTACAAAGTCTTTTGGCTCATATCCATCAGGGCATCCAATTGAAATATCTATACCCATTTTTGCACATGCAATCATTAACGAATGCGCTACATTATTTCCGTCTCCAACATAAGCTACTTTTAGCCCTTCGAATGATTTCTTGTGCTCGTAAATCGTTAATAAATCAGCTAGAGCCTGACAAGGATGGTAATCATCTGTCAAACCATTAATAACGGGAATGGATGCGTAGTCTGCAAGCTCTTCAATCTTGCTATGTTCAAACGTACGAATCATTATAGCATCGATGAATTCAGATAGTACGCGAGCTGTATCAGCAATCGTTTCTCCGCGTCCAATCTGTAAATCTTGGCTGCTTAAAAAAAGGGCGTTTCCTCCAAGCTGCATCATTCCCGCTTCAAATGAGACTCTTGTTCTTGTTGAAGATTTTTCAAAAATGAGACCCAGCGTTTTTCCTTTTAACGATGTTACGATTTCACCATTTTTATGCTTTTCTTTCAGCTCAATGGCGCTTTCCAAAAGTGACATAATATCGTCTGATGATAAATCTTTAAGCGTAAGCAAATCTTTTCCTTTTAAATTGGTATTTATCGATACTGTACTCATGATACTGTCACTTCCTTTTTAGTTTTTTGAAACCATTCTTGTAGTGATGAAACCTGATATTCATCCGCTTGAAACGATTGGAAAAATAGTGAAGCCGTTTCTGCCTCCGTCATTACCATCAAACCGTGTTTTAATGCTGACATACGGCTTTCTTTATCTTCAGGCTGTAAACTTACGTATAATAAAGCTTCTTTCGTTTTTACCCATTCACTAACCTCTTTGTCTTTAACAAGAGTTAAGCCTGCGCTTTGTACAAGTGCTTCAAGACCTTGCGCATCTCCGTTGATATACACTTCCGTAGCACCTTTTTTACTTAACACATACTGATGGAATACTTTTTTTGCTGCTTCTTCAATCGTTGAAGAAATCGCAATTCCTTCACCAGTTGACTTCATTTCTGGTCCAACAAGGGGATCGACTCCTGATAATTTACTTGTCGAAAATACTGGAAACTTAATAGTTGTGTAAGCTGGATCTGGCAATAAACCTAGCTTTTCACTAATTTCCGACAATGATTTCCCGAGCAATATTTGAGTTGATAGCGAAACAAGCGGTGTATTGCACACTTTGCTTACTACAGGCACTGTACGGCTGGCACGCGGATTAACTTCCAGCATATAGACCTCATCGTTGTAAATAACATATTGGATATTCATAATCCCTTTATATTGAAGTTTGTTTACAATTTTTTGAGCGTAGCTCACCATTTTTTCTTTATGTGCTTCTTCTACTGTTTTTGCTGGTAAAAGCGCATAACTGTCTCCTGAATGAACGCCGGCTTTTTCAATATGTTCAACGATTGTCGGAATCAACACATCATTTCCGTCTGCTACAACATCAATTTCTGCTTCTTTTCCAGGGAAGTAAGCATCAATAAGCATTGGAAAATGAGACGCTTTAATAGCGGGTAAACAAGCCTGCAGCTCTGTTTCGTTCTGAATTGTCAGCATTCCTTTTCCGCCAATCACGTAAGAAGGACGAATAAGTAATGGGAATCCCATATCTTTTGCTTTTTGTACAAGCTCTTTCTCATCTTTCGCCATTTCACCTGGGATATGCGGAATAGCACAGTCATCTAAGAGCTTATAAAACAGGTCACGATCTTCAAGTGCATCAATGACATCATTTGTAATACCTAATAAATTGACGCCAGCTTCTTCTAGACCTTTAACAAGTGAAATAGCAGTTTGACCTCCGTATTGAACAATTACATCCGTCACATTTTCAGCATCAAGAACATTTAATACATCTTCTACTGTTACAGGTTCAAAATATAAGCGATCTGCTACTTCAAAGTCCGTACTTACCGTTTCTGGATTGTTGTTAATTAAAATCGTTTCGTACCCTTCTTTTTCAAGAGCTAACACACCGTGTACAGAGCTGTAGTCGAATTCTACTCCTTGCCCGATACGAATTGGTCCAGAACCGATAATAGCAACTTTTTTATTGGTTGATGGTTCAATCTCGCTCTCACCGTAATAACTGGAGTAGAAATAAGCCGTAGAAGATTCAAACTCCGCTGCACATGTATCCACCATTTTATAACTCGGCGTAATATGTAGTGCTTTACGTTTCGCTCGCACTTCAAGCTCCGGCACATTCCACACGTTTGCTAGATAAGCATCTGTAAATCCATGCTCCTTCACTTGCTTGAAGTGTTCAGCTGTAATGGAATCAAAACGTCCTTCCTTTAAAGAGGCTTCCATTTTAATCAGCTGTGTAAAGTGTGTTAAATAGAAATAATCAATTTGCGTTACTTCATGAATATACTCAGGCGTTGTGCCGCGGCGTAAAAGCTCAAGGATAACAAAAATACGCTCATCGCTTTGTTCGCCAAGCTTGGTTTTTAATTCATCCGTTGAAAGTTCTTGCAGTTCTTCTACTTCTAATCCTTGTAAGTCAATTTCTAAAGAAGACAATGCCTTTTGAAAGCTACGTGTAAAGTTACGGTCAATAGCCATTACTTCTCCAGTTGCTTTCATTTGTGTACCAAGCGTTCTCTCGGCGTAGAAAAACTTGTCAAACGGCCATCTTGGAAATTTCACTACTACATAGTCAAGAGCAGGTTCAAAACTTGCATACGTGTCTCCTGTCACAGGATTCAATAACTCATGAAGCGTGTAGCCTACTGATAGCTTTGCAGCAATTTTAGCAATCGGATATCCAGTTGCTTTTGATGCAAGAGCAGACGAACGGCTCACACGCGGATTTACTTCAATTAGATAGTACTGCTTGCTTTTTGGATCAAGCGCAAACTGAATGTTGCAACCTCCAATAATGCCAAGCGATGAAATAATTTTAACTGAAGCGGAACGAAGCATTTGATATTCTACGTCTGTTAACGTTTGAGAAGGAGCAACGACTACCGAATCTCCAGTATGAACGCCTACCGGATCAATATTTTCCATATTACAAATTGTAATGCACGTATTGTTTACGTCACGCATAACCTCGTACTCAACTTCTTTAAATCCGGCGATGCTTTTTTCAATTAAGCATTGAGTAATAGCACTTTCACGCAAACCTGACGCTGAAAGTTTTTCAAGCTCTTCCATAGAATGAGCAATTCCTCCGCCCGTTCCGCCTAACGTATAAGCAGGACGTACAATAACAGGAAAACCAATTTTCTTGGCAAAAGCTAACGCTTCTTCTACTTTTGTGACAACTTCACTTTCCGGCACCGGTTCATTCAGTTCATTCATCAATGCGCGGAACTCTTCACGGCTTTCACCTTTTTTGATTGATTCAATCGGTGTCCCTAAAAGTTTCACATCGTATTTTGGCAAAATGTTTTGTTCATGAAGCTCAAGGGCTAAGTTTAAACCCGTCTGTCCGCCTAATGTGGCTAACAAACCATCTGGCTTTTCTTTAGCAATAATTTTCTCTACGCAGTCTACTGTTAATGGTTCAAAATATATTCGATCTGCTACGTGAGTGTCTGTCATAATCGTAGCTGGATTATTATTGATTAAGATAACTTCATAACCTTCTTCTTTTAATGACAAGCATGCCTGAGTTCCTGAATAATCAAATTCTGCTGCTTGCCCAATTACGATTGGTCCTGAGCCAATTACTAAAATCTTTTTTAATGTTTGGTCTTTAGGCATATACTTTTCCGCTCCCTACTTGCTGTACTTTCTTCATAAATTCATCAAAGATATACGTGCTGTCACTTGGTCCAGGATGTGCTTCTGGATGATATTGAACTGACATAACAGGAAGGTCTTTATGCATTAAACCTTCAACCGATCCGTCATTCACATTTTTAAATCGAACGTTTAACGGCGTAGACGTAACCGTCTGTTCATCTACTACATAGCTATGGTTTTGAGACGTCATACACACTTTGTTATTCGTTAAATCAATTACAGGCTGATTAGCTCCTCGGTGACCAAACGTCAGCTTTTTGGTTTGTGCTCCAAAAGCGAGCCCAATTAACTGATGGCCAAAACAAATTCCCAAAGTTGGATAAGCTGAAATAATTGCCTTTAGTTCATCCAGCTGACTGCTCACTTGAGTTGGATCTCCAGGTCCGTTTGATAAGACAATTCCATCCGGCTGCAGCTCTTTTACTTTTGAAAGGCTGGTAGAATACGGAACAACCGTTACTTTGCACTCTCGATTTAACAGCTCTTGTAAAATTGATTTTTTATATCCAAAGTCCATTAATACAACGTGTTTCTCACCGTTCCCGTAAGTAACAGGCTCTTTTGTTGATACTTCTTTTACCACATATCCATCGCATTCAGCCGTAAATGCTGGTAGTTCAGCAGATGCCGAAAAGGCAGATTGCATCGTACCTTCTTTTCGAATTCGTTTTACGACCGCTCTCGTATCCACATGTGTAATAAGCGGAATGTTCCATTTCTTTAAATATTGTTTAAAGCTGTACATGGCTTCGTAATGGAACCCTTCATCTGAACATTCGTATACGACAACGCCTGCTACGTGAGGCTTTTTGCTTTCATAATCTTTTTCATTGATACCATAGTTCCCAATCAAAGGGTACGTAAAAACGATAATTTGATCTTTGTAAGATGGATCAGTCACAACTTCTTGATAACCAGTCATTCCAGTAAAGAAAACAATTTCTCCTTCTGCCTGGTGCGTTGCTGTATGTTCAATGTGTCCGGCAAACGAATCGCCGTTTGCTAAGTGTAAATATCCGTTCATTGTGCATCCCTCTTCGAATAATTATTTATAAAACAGAATTTTTATACAAATATATTCAAAAAAATTTGTATTATGAAGTAATTTTTGTTTGGCTAAACGCTTCTTCAATGATATGAATCGCTTGGTCCAACTCTTCTTTTGTTACAGTTAAAGGCGGCAGCAATCGTACTACATGCGGTCCTGCTCCCAGTGCTAGCAATCCTTTTTCACGCATAGCTGCAAGCAATGCCGACTGATGTTCTCCGCATTCAATTCCAATCATAAAGCCTTTTCCACGAACATCCGTTACAAATGAATAATCTGCTACGCTATTTTTCAAAGCGTTGGTAAAGTAAAGGCTTTTTTCTCTAACCTCTGCCAAAAATGCTTCATTAAAAATAATGTTTAAGGTTGCTTTGGCTGAAGCTAAAGCAATTGGATTTCCTCCAAATGTTGTTCCGTGAGTACCAGGTCCAAACGCTTCTTTGAGATAGCCTTTTCCAATCATCGCACCAACCGGCATTCCGCTTCCTAACCCTTTAGCCGCTGTAATAATGTCTGGTGACACGTTAAAATGCTGATAGGCAAATGGTTTTCCTGTTCTGCCGATTCCAGTTTGCACTTCATCGACTATAAAGAGTGCTTTATGCTTTTTACACAGCTCTTGAATGGTTAACAAAAATGCTTCGGTTCCTGGAACCACTCCGCCTTCTCCTTGAATGATTTCCACCATAATTGCTGCTACGGTGTCGTCCATTTCCCGTTTTAATGCTTCTTCATCATTGTATGGGACATAAACAAACTCATTAACAAGAGGACCGAAGCCATCATGAATTTTTGCCTGCCCTGTAGCTGTCATTGTAGCAAATGTACGTCCATGAAATGATTTTGTAAAAGTAATAATTTTGTGTTTTTGTGTGTACTTGCGCGCTAATTTAATCGCAGCTTCGTTGGCTTCTGCACCGCTGTTACAGAAAAATACTGCATCACCGTTTGAATGTTCCGCAAGCTTACCTGCTACGTCTTCTTGAATAGATTGATGAAATAAATTTGACACGTGCCAGACTTTATTTAACTGCTCTTCGACCGCTTTTTGAACATCAGGATGACGATGACCTACATTACAAACAGCGATACCTGAAATAAAATCTAAATATTCATTTCCTTTGTTATCTATTAATTTTGTTCCTTGCGCCTCTTCCACATGGATATCAAACCGTTGATATGTTGGAAACAATGCACTCATCGCTATCTTCTCCACCTTTTCCATTATATTTAATTGCTGTACCAATCATATTTCCTTCCTTGTCTAAAAATCCGTCAATTCCGCTAATAATATGAACTTCTTCAAGTAAAGAAGATAAAGCATTTACCGCTGATGTCACTTTCGGAATCATTCCGCCGTAAATTACTTTTTCTTCAATAAGTGCATCAATCTCTGACTTTGTAAGTTCAGGAAGCAAGGTTCCATCCTTTAGCACTCCTTTTACATCCGTTACAAACATCAGCTTTTCAGCATTTACTGCTTGTGCGACTGCTCCGGCCGCCACGTCAGCGTTAATATTATAACTATTACCTTCTTCATCTGCTCCAATGGAAGAAATAACTGGGATATACTGACTGTCAGTTAATTGCTTTAATAATGTATCGTTTACACCTTTTACTTCTCCAACGTAACCTAGACGTTCAACATCAATAGCCTCTGCTTTAAGCAATAATCCATCAATTCCTGATAATCCTACCGCTTTTAAATTCGCTTTTTGTAGATCTTTTACAAGCTGCTTATTAACCTTGCCTGCTAATACCATAGTCACAACTTCTAATGCTTCTTTGGACGTTTTTCGAAGCCCATCCACAAATTCTGTTTCAATGTGAAGTTTGGTAAGAGTATCTTGAATATCAGGTCCACCTCCGTGCACGACAATGATCTGATATCCACTCGCTTTTAACTGCTGAATACTTTCAAAAAAAGCGCTTGTTAACTGATTGACAATGCTGCCTCCGCATTTTACAACGACGATTTTTTCATTGCTCATTTTACTCTCTCCTTACGTTCGATAACTGGCATTGATTTTGACATAATCGTAAGTCAAATCGCAGCCCCACGCTTTGCCAATTCCACTTCCTTGCTGTAAGTCAACATAGACTTCAACCGTATCATTTTCTAAATAAGCCTTTGCCTCTTCTTCACTAAATGAAACAGGCTGGCTGTTTTCTAACATCTGAATATTACCTAACGAAACATTCACTGTTTCAGGATTAAGCGCTACTCCGCTGTAGCCAACTGAACAAATAATTCGTCCCCAATTGGCATCGGCTCCATACATTGCCGTTTTCACTAAGTTCGAGCCCACAATTTGTTTAGCAATCACATTTGCTTCTTCGTTTGTATGAGCACCAGATACGTTTACTTCAATTAGTTTTGTTGCCCCTTCACCGTCACGTGCAATTTGTTTGGCTAAATCTTCACACGTCAAGCGCAGTGCTTCATAAAATGAAGTCCATTCAGGATGATTTGATGTAAGCGATTTGTGATCAGCTTTTCCATTTGCTAAAACAACAACCATATCATTGGTTGACGTATCACCATCCACTGTAATTTGATTAAAGCTTTTATTTGTAATAGAACGCAGCGCATCTTGTAGCACTGAAGCTTCAACCTTGGCATCCGTTGTTATAAAGCTAAGCATCGTAGCCATATTTGGGTGAATCATGCCTGATCCTTTCGCTGTGCCGCCAATTGTAACCGTTTTGCCATCAATTTTTGTTTCATAGCAAGCAGACTTCATCACTGTATCTGTTGTTAAAATAGCCGTTTGAAATTCTTCTGCTTTTTCTTTGTTCGCCGAAGGACTTAATAACCCAATGCCTTTCACGATTTTTTTCATATCTAGAAGCTCTCCAATTACCCCTGTAGAAGCTACCGCTACATGATGAGGTAGAATATTAAGCTTTTCTGCACATGTATTTCGCATTTGGTATGCATCTTTTAATCCTTGTTCTCCAGTACATGCATTTGCACATGCGCTGTTCACAATGATAGCTTGCAGCTTCTGTTCCACTGCTACACTTTCTTTTGTAACGGCTAAAGGCGCTGCTTGGAAGGCATTAAGCGTGTAAACGGCTGCGCAATTAGCTGGCACATCGCTTACAATAACTCCTAAATCTTTTTTAGCATAGCGTAAACCAGCGTGAACGCCATCTGCTGAAAAACCTAGCGGCGTTACAATTGTACCGTTCTCTATTTTCTTTATCTTTTCTTTAGTTTGTTTAACCGTAATCACTATACGTTCCCTCCTGCTTTTATCGTGATTAGTGATGCTATGCTTTTATGGGAAGACAGGCAGTAACCCAATACCCGTTTGCTGTTCAAACCCCATCATTATATTGGCATTTTGAATGGCCTGACCGGCTGCCCCTTTAACTAAGTTATCAATGACAGAAACAATGGTGACACGCTTTGTTCGTTCGTCAAATGCAATACCAATATCACAATAATTTGATGCACTTACTTCCTTAGTAGACGGAAATTCACCAGCGCTTCGAACGCGAACGAACGGAGAGTTTTGATATGTATCTACATATAGCTGATGAAGCTCTTGTACTGAGCTCTCTTCAGAAAGTTCAGCGTATATAGTACTCATAATCCCTCGCGTCATTGGAACTAAGTGCGTACTGAACGTAACATGACCGATTTCCTCATCCCACTTTTCTAAAATAGATTCGATTTCTGGGATATGCTGATGCTGATTTACTTTGTATATTTTCATATTTTCATTGATTTCAGCATAGTGAGCAATTTGCGAAAGACCGCGTCCTGCTCCTGAGATTCCGGACTTTGCATCAATGATAATAGAGTTTGATTTCACCATTTTTTTACTAACGAGGGGAGCTAGCCCAAGCAGTGTAGCTGTTGGATAACAACCCGGGTTCGCAACAAACGTACTGTTTTCAACTTCTTCTGCAAACCATTCTGATAATCCATACACAGATTGTTGTAAAAACGCTTCGGCTGCGGCAGGCTTTTTGTACCATTTTTCATAAAGCGCTTCTGTTTTTAATCTAAAATCTCCAGATAGATCTACCACTTTTATTCCTTCTTCTATTAATTGAGGTACAAGTTTGCTAGAAACACCGGACGGAGTTGCTGTAAACACTAAATCTAATTCTTTAGCCATGTTCGTAGGGTTTATATCTTGCAGCGTATATACAGTATTAGAAAGGTGAGGATAAACTTCTGCTAGTTCCATCCCATCCTGAGAAGATGAATAAACTGCATAAACATGAAAATGTGGGTGATTCGCTAACAAACGAATCAGTTCTACTCCTCCATACCCTGTTGCTCCAACAATTCCTACCTTGTATTCTTTCATTTTAAAACTCCTTTTTCCACGTATCTATTTGAATTATTTATCATTATAATACCGTATAAAAATAAAATCAAATGAATATTTAAAAAATCCAACACTTTATTCTATATTTTTAAACATTTTTATTTATTCATCATTTTTTATTTTTATAACTAACTTTCTATTTTTCACAGAAATTGTTCACAGATACTTTTGGAAAACACTGGTTGTTTTTGTGTATAATGATAGTAACGATAAAAATCATCCGTATGACATTCTTTTCATACGGCTAGTGGACGTACAGCATATACAGACTGTTCTAACTTAATAGATTATAAGTAACAGTCGCAAAAATTTTAATTAAAAGGTGATAACATGATGAACATCACAACGGATTGTTTTTCAAATGAGCTGCAGCAATTTTTTATGAACTTTGATCATAAAATCCCGTTTAAAAAAGGTGACTTTCTCTTTCAAGAAGGTTCGACTTCAACCCATTTATTTTTTATTACGTCGGGGGCCGTGCAAGTAGGTAAAGTGACGCCGGAAGGACGCGAACTGACGCTTCAACTGGCGAGTTCAGGAGACTTAGTCGGGGAAGTCATGCTGTTTTGCGGATCTACTCCCCATATGCTTCAAGCAAAAGCCATTGAACCTTGTACGGCAATCAGTATTCAAAAACGGGTGTTAGAAAACGAACTAGCACAATACCCTGCTCTTTCTATGGAATACATGAAGTGGATGGGACTACAAATTAAGCGAATGCAGACAAAGTTTAGAGACTTAATTCTAAATGGAAAAAAAGGAGCTCTCTACTCTACTCTTATTCGCATGTCCAATAGTTTTGGGGTAATGAAGCCAAATGGTATTTTATTAAACGTAACTTTGACAAATCAAGAAATCGCCAATCTATGCGGGACATCTCGAGAAGTGGTCAATCGCATGCTCGCTGAGTTGCGAAAAAACGAAGTGATTTCAATGGCAGATGGAAAAATTATCATTCATAAGCTCTCTTTCTTAAGAAAAGAAATAGACTGCGAGGACTGCCCTGTAGAATTGTGCAGAATTGAATAAGAAAAAAGCCATCGTTGATGGCTTTTTTTATTGAACACCTAATGCAATTTTAGCGTAGCGCGTCATGCGATCTTTATCCCATGGCGGATTAAATGTGATATTCACTTCTACATTTTCTACTTCTTCAAGCGAAATTAATTGTTTTTTCACTTGTTCTCCAATCACACCAGCTAGCGGGCAGCCGATGGAAGTTAACGTCATCGTAACGATGACCGTGTTGTTCTCTTCCATTTCTACACCGTACACTAAGCCTAAATTTACGATATCAACGCCAAGCTCTGGATCAATCACTTCTTCTAGTGATTCCATGATTTTATCTTCTAACTGTTTCTCCACATTCATTCTCCTTTCCTTTACTTCCGTAATTATCTTCACGTATTAAATATACCCTGAAACAATTTATCATAAGCAATCAATAATAACTATGACTTACACCGTAACAAGACAGTTTTTACATGTCAATCGTTCTGCTTTTCTCATGAGGAAAAGTTGTGTAAAATATGGGAATACAAGCATGAATATTGGTAGAATTCAATATAATCGTATAACTACTTCAATTTAAAAGGAGCCTATATGAGAAACGATCAACACTTAATTGCATTAGATCTGGATGGAACATTATTAACGAATGAAAAAACCATTTCACCTAAAACAAAACGAGTATTAGAAAAAGCCAAACAAGAAGGCCATGTGGTGATGATTGCCACTGGAAGACCTTATCGTTCCAGTGCTATGTACTACAGCGAATTAGATTTATCCACGCCTATCGTAAACTTTAATGGAGCGCTTGTTCATCATCCCCTTCAGCCTAATTTTGGCACGCATCACGAACCTTTAAACCGAAGCACTGTTCACGAGATTGTGACGGCTATGCAAGACTATCGCATCAACAACATCATGGCGGAAGTGCAAGATGATGTATATCTTCATTTTGAAGATCGAAAATTAATGGATGTACTTAGCCTAGGGGATCCTAAATTACAAACAGGTGATTTGCGTCACACGCTGCAGCACGATCCAACGTCTATTTTAATTCATGCAGATGAAGAACATGTACAAGATATACGCTCTCACCTTTCAGATGTTCATGCAGAAGTACTAGAGCACAGACGCTGGGGAGCACCTTGGCATGTGGTTGAGATTGTAAAAAAAGGACTTAATAAAGCGGTAGGCCTTGAGCGCGTAGCTAATCATTATCAAATTCCACGCGAACGAATTATTGCGTTTGGAGATGAAGACAATGATTTTGAAATGATTAAATTTGCAGGACATGGAATCGCCATGGAAAATGGTATTAGCGAATTAAAACAGCTAGCGCGTGAAGTAACAAAATCTAATGAAAATGATGGTATTGCTTATTATTTGGAAAAAACGTTAAATTTATAACTTAGCTTTTTTTGAAAAGCAAGGTAAATTTTTATCGCTATCATTTTTTTTATTTAGCACACACTATAACCGACACTTCTTAAGGTGTCGGTTTTATTTATATTACGAGGAGGAATTTATGATGGGCAGAGGCAATCGATCAAAACGTTTTGTGAAACAAGGTGCAGACGCAGTTCAAAAACATGATGAACGAATTCCTTATCATATGACTATGGCGGAGGCAGAAGCATTTCAAGCTCAGCAGCGCCAAACTCCTCATGGAGGACAGTAACTTATGAAAAATTCACTTTTTGGTCAAGTAAAAGATGCTATTCGAAATGCAGTATCCGGTCACTCAGACGATCATCTTCACCGTCAAAAGCACGGCAACGGTGAGCTTGATATTTCAGAAGGCGTATTAAATATTATTGCTTCTAACGCCTCTCCACAGGAGCAAGAACAATTGAAGCAATTCCAAAATTCATTACATCAAGCGTATCATACAGATGGAGAATCACATTCACAAGAGAAAAGCGCAGATATTACGTCGGATACGCTGTCTCATATCGTTCAGAATGCGTCTCCAGAAGAGAAGGCTCAGCTAGAACAGCTTCAAAACACTTTAGAAGGCGGTCATTCTCACGCTCACGGTGAAGCTCACACGTCCAGTGAGAGCGTTGCAGCTGATATATTGTCTCATGCACAGCAAAATGCTTCACCTGAAGAAAAGAGCCAGCTAGAACAGCTTCAAAGTACTTTAGAAGGCGGTCATTCTCACGCTCACGGTGAAGCTCACACGTCTAGTGAAAACGTGGCAGCTGACATGCTGTCTCATGCACAGCAAAATGCTTCACCTGAAGAACAAAATCAGCTTCAGCAGCTTCAGAATACATTAGGAGCTGCTGGTCAAAATCAGCAACCGTCTCAGGCTCATATGTCTGCAGCTTCTGATGAAAACATTGCAGCTGATATGCTGTCTCATGCACAGCAAAATGCTTCACCTGAAGAACAAGCTCAGCTTCAAGAGCTTTCTAATGACTTAAAAGGTACACATTAATACAAAGGGTCCAGGTAATTAATACCTGGACCCTTTTTAATCCTTGCGAAACAAACCAAAGATTCCCGTTGTCTGAACGATATTGGTAAATGCCTTAGGATCTACCTCTTTAATCACTCGTTCCAAGTCAAATAATTCATATCTAGTCAAAACAATCATTAGCATTTCTTTATCTTCGTTTGTGAAACCGCCTTTAGCCGGTACCGCCGTAATCCCTCGCACGAGTTTGGCGTGAATCGCCTTTCTTAGCTCCACTCCTTTTTTCGTTACGATCATCGCTGTGAGTTTGACATGACGCGTATGAATAACATCAATGACGCGAGTTGTCGTATAAAGCGTCACAAGCGTATAGAGTGACTTCTCAGCACCATATAAAAGACCTGCTAGCACGATAATAATTGCATTTAATATGAACATATAAGTGCCAATTGGTCGGTCTTTTACTCGAGACAAAATCAGGGCAATAATATCGAGCCCACCAGTTGAAGCTCCAAATTTCAATGTAATTCCTACCCCTACTGCTAAAATAACGCCGCCAAAAACTGCGTTAAGGATGATGTCCTTAGAAAGTGCTTGAATAGGAATAATGCCAAGAAACAAAGTTGTTGCAGCAACGCTGATAAAGCTGTAAACAGTAAATGATTTTCCAACTTTTTTCCATCCTAAAATAGTTACAGGAATATTTAACAACAACAGCAGTACTCCAGTGGAAATAGTAAAAGGGGTGTAATCTGTCACGATACTCGAAACAAGCTGTGCTACTCCCGTAAAGCCGCTCGAATATACATTAGCAGGTATCAAAAACAAGTTGAGCGCAAGCGCATTCAATAATGCTCCTACCAAGACGACTATCGCTTTTTTTGTTTCAAGCCACATATTCAAATGACCAACCTCCGCTTTTTTAAAACTTCTTAATCTCTTATATCCATTTATAAAATGAATAAAGTCAGCATTTTTAAAATAGTTAGTACATATAGTATGTACGATTTGACAGAATTAAAAAAACTTATTCAAAAATTGTATTTTCCTCAAAGTGCTTATACACTAATACTATGTCGTATATAACGCTTCTCAATGTGTATACATCAAACTCATTTAATGTTCTATAAATGCAATTAGGAAGGTGACATTTATGTCAATTAAACTTTTAACCGATAGTGCAAGCGATTTGCCTTTATCCTTTTTTCAAGAAAATAACGTTGGCTTTTTACCGCTTCGCGTAAGCTTGGATAACCAAGAATATTTAGATCTACAAACTATTGAACCAGCTTCTGTCTACGAAGCCATTCGTAAAGGCAAGATGCCAAAAACGTCTCAAGCGGCTCCAACTACTATGTATGAAGTCTTTGAGAACATAGCTAAATCAGGTGATTCGTGCATTTATTTAGCATTTTCTTCTGAATTGTCCGGTACATATCAAACAGCAATGATGATTCGAGAAGAACTCCTAGAAAAATATCCCGATTTTCAATTAGAAATAATCGATACGAAATGTGCATCTCTTGGCCAGGGAGTAGTTACTTATTATGCTGCACAATTATTACACCAAAACCTCTCACTAGTAGAGATAACAGAAAAAATAAAACAATATGCTCTGCATATGGAACATATTTTTACGGTTGATGACTTAGATTTTCTTGCTCAAGGAGGCCGCGTGAGCAAAGCTTCTGCTTTTGTAGGAGGTCTGCTTAATATTAAGCCGTTGCTTCATGTGGAAGATGGAAAATTGATCCCAATCGAAAAAATCCGCGGCCGTAAAAAAGTCTTCAAACGCATGCTTGACATAATGGAAGAGCGAGGAAAAAGCCTCTCTTCTCAAACCATTGGAATTAGCCATGGAGATGATTTAGAAACAGCTCTTCAGCTGAAAGAGATGATTCAAGAACGTTTTGGAACCAAGTATTTTATTATTAATATTATTGGTGCAGCCATAGGTTCTCACTCTGGTCCAGGGACGATTGCGGTGTTCTTTTTGAACGAAACCATCGAATAATTTAAAAAGATGAGGGCATTCTAAAGATACGATAAAAAAGGGGTGTATCTGAATGCCAAAAACAAGCGATAACGATAAAAAAGCAAAAGATAATAACGCAAAGCTTCACGAAAAGAATCTTCAAGCTAAACATAACCGTGAGCTTGGAAAACATTCATTTTCTAAAAAAACTGATCACTTATAAAAAGAAGCCGCTGAATTTTCAGCGGCTTCTCCTTTTAGTTTTCTTCTTTTTTAAAATATGTCCATCCTTCTTCTTGATAAACTTTTCCTTCTTTCATCAGTTTACCAAGCGCACGTTTGAACGCAGCTTTACTCATATTAAAGCGCTCACGAATATCTTCTGGATAGCTTTTATCCCAAAATGGCATAACGCCACCGCGACTTTCCATGTAATCGTATAGTACTTGTGCATCTTCATCCATGCTTTCTTGCTTGCGCGGAAGAAGCGATACGTTTAGCGTTCCGTCTTCTTTTACATTAATTACGCGGCCGGTTACATACGTACCAAGCTTTGGTTCTTTACGTCTTTCGCTTTCATGAATAAATCCAACATACCCTTCATCTGTCATAATAAATGAACCTACGCGCAGTACGCGATAGATATATCCGCTCACTTCACGATTAAAAAGTTCGGGTGGAGCATCTAATGCCATCGCTTTCATCACATCATCTGTAGCAATTTTTCCGTACATCTTACCGCGCTTTGAAATCTTCATCGTACAGTAGACCTTGCTTCCGACTTCTGGCCACAGATCTTCTAGCGCAGGTAAGTCTGTTGAACCAATTAACATATCTTTGTTCATGCCGATATTTACAAACACGCCTAAATCTGGATTAACATCTACGACCTCAACCCACTCATAGACACCTTCTTCCACAAGGGGTAAGTGCATTGTTGCCGTTAAGCGGTCATGCTGATCAAGGTATAGAAAAACTTCTACTTCTTCTCCTTCAGCAAGTTCTCTTGTTGTTTCATTTTTATGTAGCAAAATTTCTTCTTCACCTTCTGCTAACATATAACCAATCGGCGTTTCCCGGTTTACTGTTAAATACGCTTTCATCCCAGCTTCTACATTCATCGTTCTATCCATCCTTTATATAAATTAGTAGTGATTGTTCCTTCACCACATACCTTCTCACTTTGCATCGAACAGCATTTTAAATTTCAAATCGACTTAAATACATGCATTGTTTAAAAAAGCTACTTCTATAGCTTACAACAAAAAGCATAACTTGTATTGTATCAATTACCGCCCCTCTATTCAATATCAGTTGTATACAGTTTGTGTTTTATTTATAATAAAAGAACAAACTCTTTACACATGGAGGTTATTATGGCTAAAGATAGTTCATTTGACATTGTGTCACAAGTCGATTTATCAGAGGTAACGAACGGCATTACCATGGCAACAAAAGAAATTAAAACCCGCTACGATTTTAAAGGCAGTAAAAGTGAAATCTCGCTCGAAAACGAAGAGCTTGTTCTTATTTCTGATGATGAATTTAAGCTTGAACAGTTAAAAGATGTACTGATTTCCAAGCTCATTAAACGCGGCGTACCTACACGCAATATCTCATACGGAAAAATTGAGAATGCTTCTGGAGGAACGGTTAGACAACGCGCCAAGTTAATTCAAGGTATCGACAAAGACAACGCTAAAAAGCTAAATACCATTATTAAAAATACCGGTTTAAAAGTAAAAAGCCAAATTCAAGATGATCAGCTTCGCGTAAGCGGTAAAAATCGTGATGACCTGCAGCAAATTATTTCAGCAATTCGCAGCGCTGATTTACCTATTGACGTACAATTTATTAATTACCGCTAAAAAATGGATGCCCCCGGCATTCATTTTTTCTTTCAAAGCCTTTTTTTATTCGTTCAGACTTATCCCCATGCATAGATACACATTCTTAACAAATACTAGTATACGCTTACATACTCATATTAATTAAGGAGTGTATACCAATGAATCAAAATCAAAATCAAAACTTCCCTCCTCAACATCAGCAAACTCAGCCAGGTATTGAGAAAGATATGCATCCAATCCCTACCTCTATCGCTCCAGACTATAAGGAAAGCGGAAAATTACAGAACAAAGTAGCTGTTATCACAGGAGGAGACAGCGGCATTGGACGTTCTGTCGCTTATCATTACGCTAAAGAAGGCGCAAATATTGTCGTAACCTATCTTAATGAACATGATGATGCAAATGAAACCAAAAAACAAGTTGAACGAATGGGGGCTTCTTGTTTGTTGCTTGCTGGTGACATAGGAGATGAACATTTTTGTCAAGAAGTCATCTCAAAGGCCATTCAGACTTTCGGAAAAATAGACATCTTAGTCAATAATGCAGCTGAACAGCATCCTCAAAAAAGTATTACGGATATCACGACTGAACAGCTTACCCGTACGTTTCAAACGAATATTTTTTCAATTTTTCATTTAACCAAAGCTGCATTGCCTCATTTAAAACAAGGAAGCTCTATTATTAATACAACGTCTGTGACAGCTTACCATGGACATGATCAGCTGATTGATTACTCTTCAACCAAGGGTGCTATCGTTGCTTTTACACGTTCTTTATCAGCTTCGCTCGCAACAAAAGGCATTCGCGTAAACGGCGTAGCTCCGGGACCCATTTGGACACCTCTTATTCCCTCTACGTTCGACGAACAGCAAGTTGCAACATTTGGATCTAATACACCTATGAAACGGGCAGGACAGCCTTCTGAGCTCGGACCGGCCTATGTATATTTGGCAAGTTCTGATTCTTCTTATATGTCCGGGCAAGTTCTGCACATTAATGGGGGATCCATTGTAAACGGATAATATTTCTCTTCGGTCATTCATTTATTTTTATGTGAAAACACTATCAGAATTCAGCTATTTTTGTTTAAATAGAGATATGAACACCGCTAAAGGAGAGTATTTGAATGACCGATACATTAAGCACTCTTAAACATATATACGAAACCATTTTAAATAAAGTCGATGCCGGTATCCATGCAGTCGATGAAACAGGAAAAACCATTATTTACAATGAAAAGATGACAAAGATGGAGCTGATGGATGAACAAGACGTTTTACATAAAAACTTGTTAGATGTGTTTATGTTCAAAGAAAATCAGCAAAGCACGCTTGTACAGGCGCTGCAAAAAGGAAAAGAAACGGTTAACGTCAAGCAAACGTATTTCAACAATCAAGGACAAGAAATCACGACGATTAATAATACCTTCCCTATTTTAAAAGATGGGGTCATTCAAGGAGCGGTTGAAATTGCTCAGGACGTTACGAAACTAGAGCGTCTAATCCGGCAAAACATTAGGCAAAAAGGAAACACACGCTTTACGTTTGATAGCATTATCGGAAACAGTCAAGCCGTTCACGCTGTTATTGAAGACGCCAAGCGCGCAACTAGAACTCCTTCTTATGTCTTAATTATTGGAGAAACAGGCACGGGGAAAGAACTGTTTGCTCAAAGTATACATAATGGCAGCATCCGCTCTTCTGCTCCTTTTATTTCACAAAACTGTGCTGCGCTACCGGATAATTTAATTGAAAGCCTTTTGTTCGGTACGAAACGCGGAGCTTTTACAGGTGCAATGGATAATCCTGGTCTTTTCGAACAAGCGCAAGGAGGCACATTACTACTAGATGAAATCAACTCGTTAAACCCAAACCTGCAGGCTAAGCTTCTTCGAGTTCTGCAAGAAAAAACCGTACGAAGAATTGGGGATACAGTGGACAAACCGGTTAACGTTCGAGTCATCGCGAACATGAATGAAGATCCAATCGATGCGATTGCAGAAAATCGATTACGCAAAGACTTGTATTATCGACTTGGCGTCGTGACGCTTTTTATTCCTCCTCTTCGTGAACGAAAAGAAGATATTATTGAATTAACAAAGTTTTTTATCAAAAAATACAATGATTTGTTTCAGATGAATGTAAAAACCGTAGATCACCAAGTCATGTCTTCTTTTCTCTCTTATGACTGGCCAGGGAACGTACGGGAATTAGAACACATTATTGAAGGTGCAATGAACTTGGTAATGGATGAAGATGTTATTCACTATTCTCACCTTCCTTTCCAATACAGAACGAAGTTTCAGCTAAAGCAGCATGAACATTTTGAAAATAAAGCAAGCAATGAAGCACCTTCTTATCCAAGCGCTTTTCACCCTTCTCTTCCTTTAAAAGAGCAGCTTTTAGCGTTCGAAGCAGAATGTATTAAACAAACGCTTGAACAACATAACCACAACATCTCAAAAAGTGCTAAGATACTAGGGCTGACCAGACAAAGCTTGCAGTATCGTATGAAACGATTAAACATCCGCTCTAAATAAAAAAGAAGTGCACAGTGCACTTCTTTTTTATTTTGCTTTATAAACCGGTGAATCCGATTGTTTTTGATTAATATTTCTCTTGATTCCTACGTGATAATACATGTAGAGTACAATAATTAAAGGGACCCCGCAGTAAAGACCAATTCGTTGATCCGGAATAAAAATTAAGCTGATTAATACAAGTCCATACAAACAAAAACCTAGAATAGGAACGAACGGATAAAGCGGTGTTTTAAATTTCAGCTCCCTTATGTCTCCTCCTTCCGCTAAAAAACGACGGCGGAACATAAATTGAGAGGCACAAATGGACATCCAAACAATAATGGTCACCATTCCTGAAATCGAAATAAACCAAAGATATACCGTTTCAGCAGCCACGACGCTTGTAATCAACGAGCACCCTGAAATAATCATCGTCACAATTAACGCGTTAATTGGAACACCTTTTGAAGATAATTTCTTCAAAGGTTTTGGCCCCATGTTGCTGTTTGACAGTGACCAAAGCATACGAGAAGCAGCATAAACTCCGGAGTTCGCCACTGATAACACGGCTGTTAAAATTACAAAATTCATGATATCCGCTGCGTATGGAATGCCAATTTGATCTAACACGGCAACAAACGGACTTTCAATGACTCCTGCTGTTTTATATGGAAGAATAGAGACTAAAACAAACATAGCTAACACAAAGAAAAACAGCGTTCTCCAAATGACGTTTCGAATGGATCTCGGCAACGTTTTCTCAGGGCTTTCACTTTCTCCTGCTGCAATGCCGACAAGCTCCGTTCCTTGAAACGAAAAGTTAACCGTTACTAAAGTCAATAGAACTGCCAGTATTCCATTTGGAAAAAGACCTGCGCCTTGGGTGAAATGCGAAAGAAACGGTGCAGGTTCTCCTCCTTTAAAGTCGATAAAACCAAAAACAGCAGCTCCTCCAATTAAAATAAATAGAATAATAGCCGTAACTTTAATACTCGAAAACCAAAATTCAGTTTCAGCATAGCTTCGAGCAGAAAGAGCGTTAATTAAAAACGTAATGACGCCAAAAATTAAGCACCATGACCATACAGGTACATCAGGAAACCACCTCTGCATTAAAATTCCTGCTGACGTAAATTCAAGCCCTGTCGTATTTGCCCAGCTGAACCAGTACAGCCATCCAATCATAAAGCCTGTAGAAGGTCCTAAAAACTTTGTCGCGTATTCTTGAAAGGAACCTGAAACCGGCATCGCTACCGCTAGCTCTCCTAAACAAAGCATAACTAAGTACATAAGGAAGCCACCTATTATATAAGCAAGAATGGCTCCTCCTGGCCCTGCCTGGCTAATAGTAAAACCCGAACCTAAAAATAGTCCTGTCCCAATAACGCCTCCTAACGCAATCATAAATAAATGTCTGCTTTTCATTGTTCTCTGTAATTGGTTTTGTTCTGTATGTCTATTCATCAGTACCTCCATTCTTCATTTTCTTATATGTTGTTTATACAAGCATGACAACTTTTTAACATATGAACAGTTGTTTCTTGAATCAACTTAGGAAGGACGCCGAACGAATAAGGTTTGTACACTCGCTCTGTCCACTTATGTCCGTCTTTCCCATATACTCCTATATTAATGGACGGAATATTTAACTCTCGAATTTCATGGAAAGGAATCGTCCCTGCAATACCCCACCCCGGAAAGTTACGTGTAAAAGCATCGATTTCCTTATCCGTCTCATGAAGAGATAAAAAGCTGTCATCCGCTAGATAGGGGAAGAATTTTTTAAACTGAAACGTCTCTCCCGTCTGTTTTCCAACCTTCTCCACAGCCGCTTGTAAGGAATAGAGAAGCTGCTGATCTCTGCTTTCGTCTTTCTTCAAGTGATTATGAGGCAAGTAAGGCGGTGCAAAAAAGACAATTACGCGCGGACTTTGATGCGGATCTAACTTTTGAAGTTCTTCAATTACTTTAAAGCACCTTGTTCTAAGTTCTAAATTCGCATACTGTTCGAAAGCTCGTTCAATACAAGCCTGAGCATTTATCCCTTTTTGATCCAATTCTTCCAGGTAATCTTCCAAACTCACAACATCCACTTTCCAAGACAAGTTTCGCTTTGGTAAATTCGTTCTTCGAACAAAAAGTTCGTAATAATCAGAAAGTTCCCCCTCCACTTTTTCACATGCTTCGATTGATAATCCAATTAATTGGCTCATCACTTCTTTTGCCGTTCGTTCGTAGATGAAATAGTTAAAATACAAATGACTGCTTACAGCGGTTTGCACATTATAAGCCTCTTTATTATCTCGTTGATACAGGCAGGAAGGTGGCAGTACAAACTCTCCCTCAATATTTTCAGCTAGATTAATATTGTTATGGATACTTCTCGTAATCTCAGATGCAATCAAATTAGGATCTATACCAGCAAGCGTATCTCCTACATGCACTTCCCTTCCGTAAATATAAAAACATGGAAGCAGTTTCCCGGCAGCTCCTGTATAAATATAGCGCGTGGAATCTCCATCGTACAGAGGTGTAATAAAGTCGGTATTAATCGCTGCTACATATGAAAGATTTTTTTCTTTTTTCAAACGGTTCAGTTCAGAAACAGCAGAAATAATTCCAGCATGCTGACTTTCCTCATCTGGATTGACCATAAAAAGCACATTTCCTTCTAATTGATTTCGATACTTAGTAAAATGCAACACATTGGCTAAATGTACAGCAATTCCACTTTGCATATCAACGGCTCCTCTTCCAAACATCCATTCACCTGAGCGAGCATCTCGCTGTACATCTTCATTAATATTATGCATAGAGAAATAGCGCTGAAGTTCTTCTGGATCTAACGCTATGTCTTTTAATGAACCAAAATCTTCAATGCCGACTGTATCTAAGTGAGCGTGATAAATAATTGTTTGAGCATTTTTTTTGCTGCCTTGAATAAAAGCAAATACATTTTTTCTACCTAGCGTATCGCCATTAATTTTCTGTTCCCAGACGTGAAGCGGATTTTCTTTGAAATAAGGAAAACTTTGAAGCGTGTTTTTAATAAAATCAGCAATCTTCACTTCGCCGCTTGTCCCATTGATACTTTTGATTTTCACTAACGCTTTTGTTAAACATTCCACTTGCTCTTCAATGCTTAGCTGTGAGAGTTGGATATACACTTCTATTCCTCCTGCCTATCAAATAAAAACGTCATTTAGCTGCATATGAATAAAAATAGTACGATATATACATATCGTACTATTTTTATTTACTTTAGACCGATTACTCAGCAAATACTCTTTCAATTCGTTCAATTGCCCAGTCCAACTCTTCTTTTGAAATCGTTAACGGAGGAGCAAAACGAATAACCGTACTGTGCGTTTCTTTACAAAGCAAACCTTGGTCTTTTAATTTTTCACAATAAGGACGAGCTTCTTCGTGTAATTCTACCCCGATGAATAGACCGCGGCCGCGCACTTCTTTAACAACTGGATTGCTTAAGCTTTGGAGCTTCTGCTTGAAATAAGAACCTAATTCTAATGATCGCGCTGGAAGTTCTTCGTCTTCAATTACTTCCAAAGCAGCTAATGATACGGCACAAGCAAGCGGGTTTCCTCCAAACGTTGAACCATGAGAACCAGGGTTAAAGACACTTAAAATGTCTTCGTTAGCTACTACGCAAGAAATAGGGAAAACTCCTCCTCCAAGCGCTTTACCTAAAATCAACATATCTGGTTCTACGCCTTCCCAATCACAAGCAAACATTTTGCCTGTACGCGCTAAGCCGACTTGGATTTCGTCAGCAATAAATAGCACATTATGTTCTTTACATAAGTCAGCTGCAGCTTTTAAGAAGCCTTCTGGAGGTAAAACGATACCTGCTTCACCTTGAATTGGCTCAATTAAAAATGCGGCTGTATTTGGTGTAATAGCAGCTTTTAACGCTTCTAAATCACCGTAAGGAATCGTTTGAAGCCCTGGAAGCATCGGTCCAAAACCACGTTGATATTCTGCTTCAGATGATAATGAAACAGCTGTCATTGTACGACCGTGGAAGTTGCCCACACATGCGATGATTTGTGCTTGATTTTCAGCAACACCTTTCACATCGTAAGCCCAGCGGCGTGCAGCTTTAATGGCTGTTTCCACCGCTTCTGCTCCCGTATTCATTGGAAGAGCCATATTTTTATTTGTTAATTTACAAATCTTTTCATACCATGGACCAAGCTGATCATTATGAAACGCTCGTGACGTTAACGTTACTTTATCAGCTTGACGTTTTAATGCTTCAATAATTTTTGGATGACGATGTCCTTGGTTAACAGCGGAATAAGCACTTAGCATATCCATATATTTATTATTTTCTGGATCGTGTACCCATACGCCTTCTGCCTTTTCAATTACAATCGGCAGCGGATGATAGTTGTGTGCCCCAAATTTTTCTGTTTGCTCAATGATTTTCACCGTTTTTTGTGTTTCAGTTGTCATATTTATTCCTCCTCATTTCCCAATTAGAATGTTTCAGATGTTGTTTTTGCTTGCATGTGAAGAACAAGATAATCTGGTCCACCTGCTTTTGAATCCGTTCCTGACATATTAAATCCGCCAAAAGGCTGGTACCCTACAATCGCTCCTGTACATCCTCTGTTAAAATACAGATTTCCAACATGGAACTCTTCACGAGCGCGTTCAATATGCTCGCGGTTATTTGATAATAAAGCTCCTGTTAATGCATATTCTGTATTGTTTGCAATCTCCATCATATGATCAAAATCTCGCGCTTTAGAGAATGCTACTACCGGACCAAAAATTTCTTCTTGCATGAGACGAGCTTTTTCATCTATATCCGCAAAAATAGTTGGCTGAATGAAGTATCCAGTTGAATTGTCTGCTTCTCCTCCCGCAACGAGACGCCCTTCTTCTTTTCCAATTTCAATATACGATAATACTTTGTTGTACGAAGCCTCGTGAATAACAGGTCCCATATAAGTCGAAACTTCTTCCGGGTTTCCAACAGTTAATGTTTTTGTTAGCGCCACTGCTTTTTCAAGCACTTCATCATACACATCTTGATGCACAACAGCACGAGAACCTGCGGAGCACTTTTGCCCTGCAAAACCAAATGCAGAGTATACGATTGAAGAAGCTGCTAAATCAAGATCTGCATCTTTGTCTACAATCACCGTGTCTTTTCCGCCCATTTCAGCAATAACACGTTTTAGCCATTTTTGTCCCGGCTGTACTTTTGCTGCTCTTTCGTAAATGCGGCAACCTACTGCGCGCGAGCCGGTAAATGAAACAAAGCGTGTTTTTGGATGTTCCACTAAGTAGTCACCGATTTCAGGTGTAGCACCAGGAATAAAGTTTAATACGCCTTTTGGTAATCCTGCTTCTTCCATTACTTCTACAAATTTCGCTGCTACTACAGGAGTGGCATCAGCTGGTTTTAATAAAATTGTGTTTCCCGTTACGATGGCTGCTACCGCTGTTCCAGCCATAATAGCTAACGGGAAGTTAAATGGTGAAATAATAATACCTACGCCAAGCGGAATATAATTGTACTGATTATACTCACCGTCTCGGCTCTGTACTGGGGAACCGTCTTTTAATGTCAGGACTTGACGTGCATAGTACTCTAAAAAATCAATTGCTTCTGCTGTATCAGCATCTGCTTCGTTCCAAGGCTTTCCCGCTTCTTTTACAAGATAACTAGAAAATTCATGCTTTCTTCGACGGATGATGGCCGCTGCGCGGAAAAGAATATCTGCGCGATGTTCTACTTTCCATTTTTTCCACGTTTCAAAAGCTTTTAGAGCTGACTGCATCGCTTGCTCTGCTAGATCTTTATTAACTGTAGATACATATCCAATCACTTCTTTTATATTCGCTGGGTTAACAGACGTAATTTTCTCTTCAGTCTCCACTTTTTCACCGTCGATCACAAGCGGGTACGTCTTGCCAAGCTGTGTATTTACATATGTTAATGCTTCTTGAAATGCCTTTTTATTGTTTTCGTCCTTAAAATTTGTAAATGGTTCATGAGAATAAGAAACTACCATGATATATACCTCCTAGTATGCAAATTTTTGTTTACTTTATAGTTATGCAAATAGCGTGCCAACTTTTAATAAAACTTCATAGCCCCCTTATTTATCAAGAATTTCATCACTCATGCCATTCTTTCTTTTTCACAAAAGAAAAAAATAATTGGCATGTGTATATTTTTTCGGCACTTTAACTGCCAATATTTTTAGCATAAAGAAAGAGATTGAGACATAATTAAATCACTTCAATCTAAAGACGAACAAATGGGATAAATGAGCTAGTATGGATCACTTATTACACCGCTGTTGATTGCTGTGCAAGACTTCGCTTTCCGCGAGCGGCCGATGAGCCTCCTCGTCGCTTACACTCCTGCGGGGTCTCACCTATTCCGCTTTTCCCGCAGGAGTCTTCGCCTTGCCCTCCAATCAACAGCTAGAAGCAACTACATACAGTAAACCTACGTTCACCCTAACAATGAAAAAATCCGAACGATTAATCGTTCGGATCTTCCTTCAACTAAAATACTTTTATCCCAGCCTCTTTCTATTTGTATATAAAGTTATCTTTTAGTCATTTGAATGGTTTTACAGGACTGTCTTTTAATCATTTTGTGAGGAACGCGCACTTGTTCTGCAACAGCATACGGCGTTTCAATCTGCTTAATCAAGCAGCGTACAGCCTGATAACCAAGTTCAAAAATATTAATATCAATAGATGTGAGAGCAGGTCTAGCCATTTCGGCGATCAAGACATTATTAAAACTGACAATAGAGATGTCTTCAGGAACCGAAATCCCCATTTCATCCAATGTATTTAAAACGCCTAATGCCATTAGGTCATCTGCTACTACCAGAGCCGTTGGACGTTCTTTTAAAGATAAAAGTTCGCAAACAGCTTCTTTTCCTCCCTTCTGTAGAAATTCTTCATGAATTACATACTCGTCTCGATAAGGAATATTTGCTTTTTGAATCGCTTTATCATAGCCAGTCAAACGATCAATGGTAACGACTAATTGAAGACTTCCTCCAATAAAGGCAATACGCTCATGACCCGATTCAATTAAATATTCCGTCGCTTCTTTTCCAGCTTTAAAGTTATCATTATCAACAAACGTGATGCTTTCACTATGCTTAAACGGCTTTCCAATAACTACAAACGGTACGCTCTGCTCTTGCAGATAAGAAAGTACTTGATCATCAACTTTGGAGTACAGCAAAATTAATCCATCCACTCGTCTCCCCTGTACCATTTGAACAACTTCTGCAAAAATCTCTTCTTCCGTTTCCCCAGTGGACATATAAATCGCTCTTTTGTTTTCGTGAGCTCCGGTGCTGATTCCTCTTAGCACTTCGGGGAAGAATGGATTTTGAAACACCTTGTCCGCTGAGCTCGGCATCACTAGGCCGACTGCCTCTGTCGTTTGATTTGCTAGACTTCGCGCAATAATATTTGGGTGATAACCAAGTTCTTTCATAGCCGATCGCACGCGCTGTTTTGTTTTTTCACTAATTCTTGAGCTGTCTGCAATAACGCGAGATACCGTCGAAGGGGCTACATTTGCTAAATTTGCCACATCTTTTATTGTTACACCCATAATTCCACCTCTTAATTATGTTTTCTTCATTAATACTTATCCAATATAGTTTGACAACTACGACGCGCTGTCCTTTTTATGAGATTGAGAAATTTTCTTTTCTTTTCTTCTTTTTGACGATGCTTTGTACAAAAAGATGCCAAATCCCGTATAAACAACGGCAACCGCTGCGATATATCCAATATTAAATCCTGACTTTTTCACTACTTTATATACATTTGTGGTCTCAGGCTCCAATGAAATGCTATATACATCGTCAACTGGCCGTATAATTCCTTCCGTTATTAACCCTCTTAATTCATTTTCTTTTCCAACTTTTTCAAGCGAGAGATTAATGGCCGACGTATCCTTTGTATTATTAATCACAACAAACGTCGTTTCGTCTTCATACCTTCTCTTGTATACAGCCACACCTTTTTGCTCAGAAACAAGGGTAAAACTTCCTTTTCGAAGAGAAGGCGACTTTGCTCTAAGTTCAGCCAGTTTTTTTATATGATCTATAATATCGGGATTAGCTAAAAAATTCATCATGCCATAATTTTCTGCTCCCTTTCCCCCATTCAGCGCAATCTCCGTTCCATAAAAGACGATTGGTACACTCGGTGACGTATAAAGGTAGGAAAGTCCTTGCTTTGTTCGGGCTCCAGGATGATTTTCACTCTTTAATGCTTTTGCTGTAAAACGTGTGCTATGAACATCATCTAAAAAATTTGCTAAAGGCAGATTACTTCCTTTTTCCCACTTGTCATACAACATTTTCTGTGGACGATTAGTACCGCTAAATGTAGCAGCAGTGGCTTCGGCTAAAGCTCTATCTGCAAGCAAATCAATTCCTAAGGACTTAGCCTGTTCACTTTTTTTTAATGAATGCCCGTTTATTTCTCCTATTAATAGAAAGGAAGGGTCCATGCTTTTTAGCGTCTGAGAAAATGATGAAATAAATTCAGAAGGAGCTTGATCGATATCTTTGATGTAATATCCGTCAATAGCTGCTTGTTTGCTCCACCAAGCAGCATTTTTAATAAGGTATTTCTGCACACCGCTTTCCTTTAGATTAAGATGAGGCAGCGCTTTAATTACTTCGTTATCTGTACCGGATTCATTACTTATCCATGTTTGTTTTCCTTTATCTGCTACCCAGGTATGATTGTTACTGATTGTTAAAGGAAATTCGGCCATAATTTTTATATTACGCTCATGTGCTTTCTTTACAAGATTTTGTAAGTCTTTTAACGTTCCAAAATGATCGTCTATTTTATAATGGTTGGTCACCGCATATCCATGATAGCCTGCATCATCGTTTTCCATAAAAGGCGTTAATAAAACAGCGGTAAATCCCATCTCTTGAATATAGTCTAACTTTTGTGCTACTCCTTGTAAATCGCCTCCATAATAGGCATCTAAGCGTTCATAGTTAACATTTCGATCATTCTGTTCACTTCCATTATAAAAACGGTTAATCATCAATGAGTATATCACCTCATCATGTATATCTTTATGATCTTGCGCTGAGGCGCTGCTTCCAAAAAGCAATAATAGTACAAGCAGCATACTTCTCCTCTTCCATTTCATCTATTCCCCTCCTATAGACGAACTGTTTCAAACTCACTTTTGTTTCCATTATAACGTTAACGCTTACATTATTGTTAAATAAGTTGATAAAAACAAAAAAAGTGATTAAAAGTTTTTGCTTTTAATCACTTTTCCTATCTATATATCGCTATATCGTCTCATTTACGTTCGTTATATGAGGTTTATCCGATACTTTACCAACTTTATTTAATCGATCAATCAATCCAACCCCAAATTCAGGATGAAGATTACCGTCTCCTGTCGCTACAAAACTTTCACGAAATTCGTATGCGGATGAACCGTGTTCAGCAAAATCTAAACCAGCAATTTCTTCTTCGCTCGATACTCGAATAGAAGAAAAACGCGTGAGGACAAACAAGAACAACCCAACCGTTCCAATTGTCCAGCCCATCACAGCTATAATTCCAAGAGCTTGAATACCTAATAGCTGTATGCCGCCATAAAATAAACCATTAGCTGTATCAAACAGCCCCACCGCCAGCGTCCCCCAAATACCGCAAATTCCGTGAACAGTAATAGCGCCAACTGGATCATCTAACTTCATTTTGCTATCGATAAAATGTACAGCTTCTACTAGAATAATTCCTGCAACCAGCCCAATTACGATCGCACCTGGAATCGATACGTTTGCTGTTCCAGCTGTAATCCCTACAAGTCCAGCTAAGGCACCGTTTAATGTTAAGCTAGCATCAATACGTTTGTAGCGAAACTTTGTGTATAAAGCAGAAGACAACACTCCGCATGACCCAGACATTAATGTCGTTGCGATGATTCCTGGTACATGAGCAGGATCGGCTGCTAATGTACTTCCTCCATGTAAAGTTATACAAAAATAGACTCCGGTCTTCTTCTCTACTTAAATGTACAAAAAAAGAAATAGATGACTTATTTCATAAAAAACCCTCTGTACTGAGAGGGTCCTGTCATTCAACAATTTGAATATTATTGTGAGTAAACCAGACGTGAATTTGAGCTAGATGAGCTAGCAGCTGAGGTCCTGTCATTAATTGACCAAACCACGGTGCTTTAAATCCTTCTCCGCCTGTATCAATAATATGCTTTAACTGCTGCTTATCAAAAAATTCATGAAGAGGTGACTGTTTATCTTGTAAAAGAGATTGAAGCCATACAGTTACAGCTTTTGTATAAGCGGGGTTATGCGTTTTAGGGTAAGGGCTTTTCTTGCGATAAAGAACGTCATGAGGCAAAATTCCTTCAAGCGCTTTGCGTAAAATTCCTTTCTCTTTATTGCCCGTCATTTTCATCTCCCACGGAATATTCCATGCATATTCCACAAGGCGATGATCTGCAAAAGGCACGCGTACTTCTAAGCTCGCTCCCATGCTCATGCGATCTTTACGATCTAATAAAGTTGTCATAAACCAAACCTGATTTAAATAAAACAGCTTTCTCCGCTGTGCATCTTCTAACGATTCACCCTCTAATTCAGGCACTTCCTTTAATGTTTCTTCATATCTTGCACGCACATAATCTTCTAACTGTAATTTCTTTCTCCATGAACTTTGCAGCAAATCGATTCGAGCATCTAATGAACGCATCCAAGGGAAGGTATCCGAAGACAAATCATGTTTTCGGTGAAACCACGGATATCCCCCAAAAATTTCATCCGCACATTCTCCTGATAAGCTCACGACAAAATCTTTTTTGATTTCCCGGCAAAACCAAAGCAGCGATGAATCTACATCAGCCATTCCAGGAAGGTCTCTCACCTCTACAGCCTCTGTTAAATGCTGCACAAGGTCCTCCGTTGAAATAATGCAGCGGTGATGATTTGTTTGAAACGTATCCGACATGAGCTTGATATAAGTTCCATCAGAATTTGGCTGAAACTCATTTACTTTAAAAAATTTATCATTGTCTTCATAATCGATAGAATACGTATGAAGAGAGCCCTTGCCGCTTTCTTTGAACGCATTTGCAGCAATTGCTGTAATGGCGCTTGAATCTACTCCACCTGATAAAAATGTACAAACCGGGACATCCGACACTAGCTGTCTTACAATCGCGTCTTGCACTAAAAATTTAACTTTTTCTGTAGTTTCACCTAAATCATCTGTATGCTGCTCACTTTTTACGTTCCAGTATCGCCAAATCTTCAACCCGTTACGCGTAAGCGTGAGCGCGTGAGCCGGACGCAATTCATTTATTTCTTTAAATACGCCGTGGCCGGGAGAACGAGAAGGTCCTAAGCCAAACACTTCTGCTAATCCATCTAATCCTACTTCTGCTTTCACCTCAGGATGAGCTAATATCGCCTTTAATTCTGATGCAAATTGAATTCCGCCTTCATAAGATCGATAGAATAAGGGCTTCACTCCCATTCTGTCGCGTGCTATAAATAACTTTTCATTGGCTTCATCCCAGATTGAAAAAGCAAAGATACCGTTAAAATGATCTACGCACGCTTCTTTCCATTCTATATAAGATGTTAGAAGTACTTCCGTATCTGAATGCCCTTGAAATTGATAACCTCTTTTTAGTAATTCTTTCCGAATATCTTCTGTGTTGTACAGCTCTCCATTATAGCAAAGCGTGTAGAGCTGTTCGTTTTTTTCTCTCGTCATCGGCTGTCTTCCGCCTTGAGGATCTACTACAACTAAGCGCTTGTGTCCAAAGGCAACATGCTGCTGTGTCCATACGTTGGTGTCATCAGGACCTCTTTTCGATAAAGTGTCAGCCATTTTTGTTATTGTTGCTGTTTCATTTAAAAGCGATCGCTTTAAGTCGACCCAACCCGTTATACCACACATCGTTTATCATCCTTTCTTTCACGCTCTTGTTTATGAATGAAATAATGCCATTGTATGCACACAATAGTTACAGTTGAATTGTCCTTATATTTTATTTTTACTTTCAAGTTATAAAGAGAGCTTTTTTAGGCAATAAAAAAATATGGATAAATTTCACACGGAGGTTTGATTATGAATCATTATTATAAACAACAAGCTATGAACAATCAGCCGCGTTCCTTCGTGATTGGTACGGTTGAATGTGTTGATTCACAGTGGATTTTCTTTGAAGATGAAAGTGACGAAGCTTCCATGCTCCATGAAGTAATGGATGATACATTAGAACTTCTTATTGATACACGCTGGGAAAAAGCCATTATGGTTGATGACCGTCAAATAAAGCTTCACGATGGAACGTATTTATTGCGAAATGGCGATAAGCTAAGACTGACCAAAAAGCTACCTTATGCATACGAACAGCTGCTTCAATCACTACCGAAAGAGACCTTTTTATCATTTACTCATCACTTAAATTCATTAAAATTCTCTCTTTATGATTGTATTTACTGTCACAACACATTATGTTTTTTACCGACAGACGGTGATACAAAAGGTGCTAATTTTATCATTTATGACAATGAGGAAAAAATTTGCGCCGTTCAGCATTTATTCGAACGAGGCATACATCACCTAGATCGATTTGAATATACCGTTAACGATGGAGAACGTTCAATGAATATTTTTTTAGATTAAAGCAAAAGAAAAAAGCTATCTTATCTAAGATAGCTTTTTTCTTATCCTAGTACGACATATCCGTAATAGAATACTAAGATAAGCGTAATTGCAAGAACTGCCCAAGCAACGCCTGTACGCTTTCCTTTTTCAGTACGAACAAGTACCATTTCCATTCCCACAAGCACTAACACTCCCGCAATTCCTTTAATGAGCGCTGCACCTTGAAAATGGTACCAAGCTGCTAACATATGCAGACCTGATACTAATACTAATAAGTATAAAAGTCTGGCCACCATATGTAGGATTTTCTGACCTTTAGTTTTACCTGCTCGATGTAAAATCAACGAAACCACAAACGAGATAATCAATAATGTCCAAAGCGTTACATGAATATGTAGTGGAGCCATTCATCTCACGTCCTTTCTGAAAATATCATATCATGAAAACCTTTCCTTCACCAATGATATAAGGAAGGAAAAGGATTTTTAGCGGCTGCGTCCATAAGTAACATACCGAATGAATTTTTCAAGCGGCCCATCTGAAAATATGCTAATCCATATCCAGCTTCCCAGCAGTTGAATAAAAATGATAATCGCGGCAATAGACAAACCTTCTACAATTGAAATATGTCCGTAGTATCCTAATCCATATGAGTAAAAAAGAAATGTACATACAATAGACTGGACAATATAATTAGTTAAAATCATTCTCCCCAAAAAGGCAAATGGCTGCATGAGTTTTTGAATAGATAAACTTCGCATAGCTAATGTGACCAACGTTACAATAAAAATAGCTCCTGCCGTTCCTCCGATTGTATCGTGAATATAGGATGTAGCTACATTGTGATCTAAAACATACGGCAGTACGGATGATGCTGTATATACGATGAATGAAATAAGACAAAGCCACTTTGTCTCTACTATATATTCTTCTATTTCTTCGAACCACTCGCTTTTTGCCATAAAACCACCTAATAAAAACAGTGGGAATAGCGACAAAAACAGAAAAGGAACCGTATTTAAATTATACGCGTAGTACCAATCAAGCAAGCGCTGATGAAAGATTGATGCAAAACTTCCATGTCCATATACTTGAAGCGCTTGGTCAATAATAGGCTGGTGAACTCCCGCTGCTGTTTCTCCTTCATTAGCAAAAGCCGCTACTGTTAAAATAACAATCATAATCACAGCGTAAATACTAAATATTCCGGTTCCCCACGCTAATAACACTTCTTTCTTTGCTTCTTGAAAAAATAGCATGATCAAAGCAAAAAAGCTGTATATCACAATCATATCACCGTGCCAAATAAATAAAGCATGAATAGCCCCAACGACAAGCAAAGCCGTCATTCTTCGTACATAAAAAGGAGTAAAACTTACTTGCCTTTCGTATGTACACTGGAACATTTTCATAAAACCAAATCCAAACAAAATAGCGAGCAGCGCGTAGCCTGTCTGTCCTACAACTATATCAACTAATCCGTTAGCAACATAATTCATTCTTGAACCGTCCAACAAATTATTATCGTAATATGAAGCAGGCGAATAAAAATTCGGCATGTTCATGAGCAAAATACCAATAAGCGCGATTCCTTTTAATACATCCGCTGCTTCAATACGCTGTTCTTTATCAGCTGCGTTCATTTTGAAACGTTTCATTCTTTCACACCTTACATTATTTCATTATTACTTTCACATTATATCGAACGCGAAAGTTTTTCTTCAATGTTTACTATTTCCATTCCTCTCTTTAATGTTTTGCTTACTCTCTGCATATAGATAAGTAAAAAGCATTAATCACCTTTTTGTCTAGGTTTCATATGCTGTTACTAGACTAAATTAAAAGGGTGTTTGCCTATGCCTGCCATTGTTGGTGTTGTTAATCTTAACAGTGTTGGTTCAGCCAGCGTCTTTCATATTGGAGATGTTTATACAATAGCCCCTATTTCCACTGCTAAAACATTTGCTGGCGCAGGTTCGTTTAATACAGGCGACGGATTATATGTTGTGAATCAGCAGAGCTCAACCAATACGTCAGACAATGACGTAAATGATCAAAATGTTGCTGGAAATCTATAATAGAAATGAAGCTCATACAGGAGGATGCTTATGAACTTTTATGTGAATCAAAGTATCTGTATTCAAAGTATGAAAATCAGTGCTGTAAGTAACTCTTCGGTACTTCAAATTGGAAGCGTAGGTGTCATTAAACCGAACTCAAATCTCTTTAATACAGGAGGATTTACAGGCGCTGCACCTACTGAAACAAAAAAAGGCATTCTTGGATCTGTTTCTCCTTCTACCTTTACCCCCGGAACCGGCGCAGGAACTGCCCCAGCTCCTTTTTCACAGTCGTTAACTCCTCCAGCGCGAGACAACGACTGACATGTTACAACCTTCAGCGCCATATGTATATATATAACTATTTTCTTTATCAGAAGATAAGGGAATCGAGGTGATTGAAGGTGGATAACATGAACTATATTCAGCAAGTATATCAGTATGTTCAGCAAATGTCTTCGTATATTCAGCAGCAAGAAGGACGCATTGCTCAGCTTGAAAAAAACGTACAAGAACTTCAGCAAAAAATAAAAGAGTTAGGTGAACAGCCACCTATTAAAATTGATAAAATCGAATATAAATTTGAACAGTTAAAAATTGATTCTTTAGATGGAACATTAAATATTGGATTAAACCCTCTTACACCTGACAATTTAGAAGATATCATTATTAATGAGAAACCAGAAGTAACATTTCCGCAAGGAGCTCAGCCACAAGGGCAGCCGCCTCAAGGTGAGCAGCCGGGACAACCCGGAGGTCCTGGACCGCAAAATCCTAGCTTAAAACCATTGGACCGCCACCTAGAAAAGCAGTGGGTCTCCGATATTCACGAAACGATTTTAGGTGAACTTAATCAATATGGATTTTCTATGGTTCAACATGTGCTTGATGAGCGCTCGATGATGATTGATGAATCGTACTACGAGTTTATTTTAGAAGATATTAAAAAGCAGCTGCAGCAGCGGATTACTTTTTATATACAGCAAGTTCAGCCGGAAGAAATGGAACGAAATTTTGAACAAATCAAACCTCAAATTATCGGCAAACTTTATGAAGACATGAAAAAAGGAATTGACGCATTTTTAACGTATTTACCTGAATCTTTAAAGAAAGGTGGACCCCCTTCATGAACTTTAACGTTGTAAACCGTGAATTGCTTGTTGGAGACGTTAGTATTACAGGCGTATCTTCTTCCTCTCTTTTTTTAATTGGTGATGCAAATTACATCTCTCTATCTTCAACATTTGATACGCCAGCGGAATCTTTGATTATCGGCCCTTATGTTCCATTATCGTTATCATAAAGGAGCTTATGTATGCTTTCACGCACATCTTCTGTTAATTATATAGAAATTAATTCCTTGTCAGCGAGCTCTTTTTGCCAAATTGGAGATTCAACAGAAATTCACCTACTTAATAAAGCTTTAGCCGACCGGAGACAATATCCGTTTTTCTACGGCAGAGAAGGAAATTTTGATGATTATGCTATCTTTAGTGAGTCTATTCCCCACGGTGACTATGAACCTATTCCTGTGCAAACATGGAATGAAATACCTTTAATCCGCGTTAATAGAATTGATATAAAAGGATGTTCATTCTCATCAATTATTCATGTTGGATCAACGTGCAATGTTTATGCAGAAGCTCGAATTAAACATATTCGTGAACTGATCAACGATGAACCTTCAAAGGAAGCTGAAACAGGAACATGAAAGAAAGTTGCTTCAGAAGCTAGCAGCAGTGAGTGAACCTTTTAAGAAGCTGCTCATATACTAAACTAATATCACGAAAAAAGGGTGTGAACCTCATGCCAGCATTAATTGGACCCGTTAGTATTGCGAGCGTCGGAGGCGGTGTCGTAACGTTTGGAGATACGTTCTACGTTTCTCCAAAAAGTTCTGCTAAAACGGCGGCAGGCTCCGGTTCCTTAAATACAGGTAACTTTGTTAATACAAATAACGGCATTTCAGGAACAAATACGTTAGATCCAGATTTATTCGATCAAAATATAGCGGCAAATGCTTAAAAAAACCCCTTATCTTTGCTAATAAAGCGGATAAGGGGTTTTTCATTCACTTGGATTTTCGGCTATTTGATTTTTTGGTTTTAGGTAATTTAGAAGAAGGCTGTTTACGAATCCATTTAATAAACGAGCTAATTTTAGCATCAGTTTGTAATAAAGAAATCGTATTAAGACGAATGGCTAATTCATCATTTGTATATAACGCATGAATTTGTTTATGACACGGAATACATAAGTTTGCCGTTGGTTCAAACGCTCCACCCATTTCCTTTGGCGTTAAATGATGCACGGTCGTCAAGACATCCTGCCTTCCGCATAATTCACATGTTCCTATCCGCCTGTCTTTATTCTTCATATAGATTTCCTTCCCTATAAAGTTTCTACTCTCACACTAGTTCCTTTGCCAGATGGCTCGGAAGGCTCAACAATCAAACGTTTTGGCAGCCGAGCCCGAAGTTCTTGTACGTGACTAATGACCCCAATTGATAAATTATTGGACTGAAGTTTTTCAAGCGCCGTAACAACGGTATCAAGAAGCTCTCCATCAAGCGTTCCAAATCCTTCATCTAAAAAGAAAAACTGCAGTGGATATTCTCCTCTTAGCTGAATTTGTGCAGATAATGAAAGGGCCAGAGCGAGGGAAGTTAAAAATGTTTCTCCTCCGGATAACGTTGAAACCGGACGTTTTACGCCCCCATTTGCATCATCTCTCATGATAAAGCCGCCTTGGGAATCAACTTCAACCGCATAGCGCTGACGTGTTAATATACCCAGACGCTCCGAAGCATCTCGGCTAACGGACATCAGCTGTTCTTCAGCAATATATTCCACGAAAGCATTTCCTTTAAATACTGTTTGAAGCTTTTGATACTGTTCAAATAACGCTTGTTTTTCTTCACACTCCTGTTCAAGCACTAAAAATCGCTCATGTCGTTCTTTGACGCTTTTTAACGTTTGCTCAGCTGCTCCCTTGAGCTGAACGGCTTCTTTCACAGCTGCTTTTATATCATGAAGTAACTGCTGAGTTTCCTCAAATTGATGCTCTTCTATAGACTGGTGATTAAGCTGGATATTTAACTGTTCAATTGATGATTTCATCTGTTTTATGTTGTCCCAATAAGCCTGAACAGTTTCATCCAACAATTTCATCTCACCATGTGATAACAAAGCTTGCTGAACTTCTTTTCCTTCGCTGAATAAAGAATTCCCTATAACTTCTTCCCATTTTCCAGCTGCTTTTTTATACTGGATATGAGCTGTTTCTAGAGATTCTCTCGCTGCTTTTTCATCCATTTGCAGTGTTTGATACGCTTTTTGAACAGTCTGCCAATGCTGATACGCCTGTTGTTCATTTGTCTCTAACTCCGCAAGTAAAAGAACTGTTTTTTGCAGCGCTTGTTCAATATCTTCTTGATCTGTAAGCGTACGCAAGCGTTCAATTTGTGAGTGAACAAGAGATTGTTTATGAGACAGCATCGCTTTTAATTCTGTAAATTCTTTTTCGCCCGCATATTTCTCTTCTTTTAGACGTTCGATTTTCTTTTGCTGATTCTCAAAAAATACGCTACTTTTTTCAATTCGAGCCTTTATTGTCTGCTCTTCTTTTTCTCTTTCAGCCAGCTGTTCGTTAATTATTTCCATCTCTTCAAATACAAAGGAAGGATAGTCTTGTTGAAAAGCTGCTTTTCCTGCTTGTAACGCTTGTTTTTGCTGATTGACTTTCCCTTCTAATTCAGCTTGTCCTTTTTGATAATGAGCAAGCTCTAATTCAATCTTTTCAAGACTTTGCTGCACCTTCTGTACCTGCCCGAGAATTGCTTGCTGTTTTTCATTTACCTGCAAATAATCTTGCTCAAGAGATTTGATTTCAACTTCTATTTTCTTAGCATACTGGTCAAAGGCATCTGTATCCATTTCTCCTAAAGCAGGAACTTCGCCAACTTCATTCATAAACCCAGCTAAATCAGGTATTTTTTCAACAAGAGGTTTAGCTAGCTGTTCAAGCTGCATTTTAAGCGATGAATAGCTAAATCGCTGTTCCCGCAAGTGATTGACTTGATCTTCGAACTGATCCGCTGATTCTGCTGTAACATCTTCTTCTTTTTGGTTTAACACGGGGTTAGGATGATGCTCAGAGCCACAAACTGGACAAGGCTCTCCTTTGGTCAGCTGCTCAGCTAATTGATGAGCCAGACGGTGTGACCATTCTTTTTCTTTACGTCTTTTTAGGTCACTCATTAAATGATCCGCCTGTTGAAAAAGCTGCTGAAACTCTTTTTCCCGCTCACATACAGTGTGATACAAGCCTTGAATATCTGAAAATAACCCTTTACTTCGTTCTATTGTTTGCTGATATCTCTCTTGGTGTGTTTGTTTTTGTGTATGCAAATGCTGAAGCTGTTCGGCTTTTTCTTTATACGTTTTTTGGCCTTCATCTAGGTTTTTTTTATCATTATTCCATACTTGATAACGGTAGAATGCTTGCTGGACAGCCTGTCGATAATCAGGTTGAATCTCCACTTTTGTTAATGCTTCTTTTAACTCTTTTTGAAGGGTCAAACCTTGCTGATACCGCTTATCTGCTTGCATTAATTCATCATTTTTTGCTTGAAGTGCCTGTTGCTTTTGCTGAAGAGAGCCTTCCGCTTCTTTTACTTCTTGCTGTCCCTCTTTAATTTGTTTTTGGAGATCAGAAGCCTGTTGAAGCTGTTCTTTTTGAACAACTAATTTGGGCTGCTGTTCATTTTTGTGCAAGCGAGCCTGCTCATATAAGCTATTCGAACGCTTATATTCCTCACTTTTTTGAACAATTTGTGCTTTTAAATTTTCTACTTTATCTTCATAAAGCTTCTGCTGTTTTTCAGCTTGTTCAAATGTTTCTAAATAAGGAAAAAGACGCTCGGCCTGCTGGGCTTTCGTCAATAAATCTTGCTTTTGGCTAATCTCCTCTTCCTGCTGGGAAGCATGTGCTAGCTTTTCTTCTAGCAGTGCTTTTTCCTGCTGCGCTTTCCAAAGAGACGCCTGCTGATTGTATCGCTCTTGCAAATCAGCCGCTTCTTTTTCTCGTTTTTCCAAAAGTACAATACTATCACTTACAAGCTGCTCGGCTTCCGTTACTTTTTCCGTTGAAGCTTCACCTAATCCTGCTTGTTCTGCTGTGATTTTATCTAGGTCTGTTTTTAGCTGCTGAACTTGATAACGTATTTTCTTACTAAGCTGATCTCCGTACTGCTCGAGGTTAAAAAGACGCTGAAGCATTTGACGACGTTCCGTCCCTTTTAACGATAAAAACTCTGCAAATTTTCCTTGTGGTAATACAACAGCTCTTGTAAAATCATCAATTGTTAAACCAAGAAGTTCCTGTACCTGCTGGTTTACATCATTCGTTTTATCCGCTAATACGTACGTTTCATCTTCTACTTCAATCAATCGACTTGAAGCTGATTTCACACGCAGCTCATCCATCCGTTTGAAGCTTCGTTCAACAGTATAGCGTTTTTTATGACTAGCGTTTTCCAGTTCGAACGTAAAGGTTACTTTCAGTTCATTTTCCCCGTGATTTAAAATTCCTTGTGTATTATTTGCTGCACGCTCTACTTTTCCGTATAAAGCTAGTGTAATGGCATCTAAAATGGAGGATTTCCCGCTTCCTGTAGGACCAAATATTCCGAACACACCGCCTGAACACAGCGCTTCAAAATCGACAGTTTGTTTTTCTCTAAAACTGTGAAGTCCTGAAACTGTCAAGTTAATAGGTTTCATTTTTCATCCTCCTTTCCCAATGCTTCTTCATCGTTAATCAAGGTTAAAAACAGTTTTACTAACTCAGTATCAGGTGCCCCTCCGCCAGTTTGCCTGCTATAGAACTTTGTAAACAGTTCTTCGATCGGCACTTCGCGCTGTGAATGTGTTTCATGTGCTAGTTCTTCTGCTTTGAACACCGGACGAATATGAATAAAGCCTGGATGAAGCTTACGAAGGCGATGGATTTCTTCTAGAGAAAGTGCATCTTCTACGTGAACTTCTAAATCGACCCATGCCTGCGCATCTTTTTGCTCATCAAGCCATGTATATACTTCTGCCAATCCGTTTTTCGCTTTCCAACGTGTCAAAGGCTTTCCGCTAGATAATGGAATTTCAGTCACCTCAACCTCTTTTCCTGGCTCAGCATCTAAAATGGTAACGGACTTTGCGTATCCTGACTCTGAAAAGCTATAAGCAAGAGGTGAACCAGAATATCTTGCAAGGGTGTGGGCGCGATTGATCATTTGCGGTCGATGCAAATGTCCTAATGCTACATATTGAGCATTAGCAGGTAAACTAGTTGCCGCCACTGTATAAGCTCCTCCTACTTCAATTGGACGTTCTGAATCCGTTGAACTTCCGCCTGCTACGTAAATATGACTCATTGCAATGTTAACGGTATCTGTTGTGAACTGCTCGCTCATTTTATCAAAAATACCTTTTACTCTGGCATCATATGAATTTCGAAGAGCCAGCTCATCATTTTCTTCTGCTAACAGTTCCTTTAACCTTGATTCAGATGGGTAAGGAAGAGCCGCCACCTTTAATATTTCATCTGATGTAGGAATGTGAATGCTTTCTACATCGGTAGTAGGCAAACCCAGAAGCGTAATATTTTGATGAACTGCTAATGGAGAAGCTGCCGACAGCCGATCTGGGTTATCATGGTTACCTGCAATAACAATAATCGGACGTTCTCCATTGTTGCTCAACCTAGACATACTTTCGTAAAAAAGCTGCTCTGCCGCTGCTGGAGGGTTGACCGTATCAAAGACATCTCCCGCCATGAGAATAGCATCTATCTTTTCCTCTTCCACAATGTCTGCCAGTTCCTCTAAAAACTGTGCTTGCTCAGCTAGACGGCTTCGACCTTCTAGCGTTCGCCCCAAATGCCAATCCGCTGTATGTAATAAACGCATGTTACTCTCTCCTTATTGGTGAAAAAGAAGAAGACCAGGGCCTTCTTCTTTTTTTATATTTCAACAGCATGTCCACCATCTAAAAAGTACAGATAGCGATGCTGCACAGGTTGTTTTACAATCCGCTCAATGGCCTTTGCGTAAAGCTCTAACTGAATGCGGTATCTTTCAATTAGAAACGGTTTTGCTCGTTCAAAATCCCCTTGAAAACGATCCGAAATATTATCAGTTTTAAAATCAAGTAAAACGAGCCCTTCTTCCGTTTCATAAAGACAATCAATAATACCTTGCACTAAAATTGTTTCGTCTTCCTGCTCCCAATGATCATAGATTTCTTTAGCGGAGACACCTAAACTAAAAGGCATCTCTCTATAAACAGTGCGAGCCGTTCGAATACCTTGTGCAATATCACTGTCTAAAAAGTCTGCTACATCATTTGCATCAACGGCATCCGCTTGTTCTTGCGTCAATAATTCTTTGGTAACCATTGATTGAATAAAGTCTTGAACCATTTCAAGCGTATAAGCTTTATTTAATGGAAGCTGCTGCATAACGGCATGGGTAGCTGTTCCTTTTTCAGCTCCTGTGAGAGATTTCTCTTGAAGAAACAGCGGACGACTTTCAAGAGGTGCTTTAGATCCGCGAACGAGATCGTCGCTTCCCCCTGCATCCGTCAGCTGCTGCTGCCTTTTTAGTTCAGAAACAGATTGCTTCGAACGATGAACGGAAGCTACACGATAATCATAAGACCAATTTAAGCGTCTATACACTTCGTCTTTATAATCGCTCGATTCTGAAACTGGCTCATGTTTTTGAAGAGCGTTCAAAAGCTCTTCATGATGCTGCTGCTCTTCAAGAGGCTGTTCGGCTAAATCACCTGCTAATAACGTTGAAAGTTTCCAGCTTGAAGCATGCTGATGAATCATCTCAGCCGGCTGGACTCCTCCTTCAACCATATCACTAACATTTCGGTGACGAATTAAAGAAGGTCCAATCCAGTCTAAATAACATTTTGCATCTCTTCTCACATGAGCTGGGAGCGTCCAATCTTCGTGTGCCATAACGGAGCTCCACTGTCTGAGTTTTTCTGGTGCGTCTTTTACTGTTCCGACTAAAATAAGTTTTTCTTTCGCACGCGTCAAAGCTACGTATAATACCCGCATTTCCTCTGCCATGCTTTCTTTTTTCATTTTTTTCTTCATGGTCTGCTGAAGAAGAGTTGGGTACGTAATACGTAGTTTAGGATCAATATATTTAGATCCAAAACCTAGTTCTTTATCGAGTAAATACGCTTTATTCAAGTCCATCAAGTTAAACTGACGAGCAAGACCAGCTACGAAAACAACAGGAAATTCAAGACCTTTACTGCTGTGGATAGTCATCAAACGCACCACATCTTCTTGTTCCCCCAGTGCTCGAGCAGCTCCTAAATCATTCCCTCGATCCTGCATGCGTTCAATAAAGCGTAAAAATCGAAACAGACCTCTAAATGAAGTCGCCTCATACTGGCGAGCGCGATCGTAAAGAGCACGTAAATTGGCTTGACGCTGTTTCCCGCCAGGAAGTCCGCCAACAAATTCAAAGAAACCCGTATCGCGGTAAATTTGCCAGACTAGTTCTGATAAAGAGCTTTGTCTAGCTTGTGTTCTCCATGCTTTTAACTGCTCATAGAAATATTTTACTTTGTCGCGAAGTTCCTCATGATCTGAAACCGCTAAGTACGTTTTTAACGCATCGTAATACGTTCCTTTCTTTTGCTCTGCTCTCAGTGTAGCTAACTCTTCGTCTGAAAGCCCTACTACCGGTGAGCGAAGAACAGAAGCTAACGGAATGTCTTGATGCGGGTTATCTACTACTTTTAATAAAGACATCATAATCATCACTTCAGTAGCATCAAAATAGCCTGTTGATAAATCGGCATAAATCGGCACGCCTTCTTGCTTAAATTCATCCATGATCTGCGCAGCCCAAGGCATAGAACGAAGCAAAATAACAAAATCGCGATACGTCACGTTTCGCATGATATCGAGCTTGCGATCATATATTTGAAAACGATTTTGAACGAGTTCTTTAATTTTACGCGCCATTGCTCTTGCCTCTAACTGAGCCGTTTCAAGCTCTGCTTCTGAAAAAGCGACGAGAGAAGAATCCGATTCTTCCTCCGCTCCTTCTTCTGCATTTTCTTTTGCAATTAGCAAAAGCTCCGTTTCCATTCCTTCCACTTTTGGATACAATGCTCCTAATTTTAAAGAAGCATCATCGTCATATGCAATTTCTCCGACTTCTTCATCCATCAGCTGGTTAAAAATAAAGTTTGTAGCATCAAGCACTTGGGAACGACTGCGGAAGTTTTTGTTCAAATCAATACGTTTTCCAAACTGTCGTCCATCCTGCGTAAAGCGCTTGTACTTTGTTAAAAACAAAAATGGCTCCGCTAAACGAAAGCGGTAAATGGATTGTTTTACGTCTCCAACCATAAATAAATTTCCTTGTTCTTCACTATCTCTCGTCACTAATTTAATCAGTGTTTCTTGAACCATATTTGTATCTTGATATTCGTCAACAAGCACCTCTTCAAACTGAGTGCGATATTTTTGGGCAATGGACGAAGGCTTAAGCACACCGTCTTCTTTTACACTCAAAATTTGCAGGCAATAATGTTCTAAATCAGAAAAATCCACTAACCCTTTCTCTTTTTTGAGGTGTTCATATCGTTCACCGAAGCGTTGAACTAAAAAGATTAGCGTTTCAATAACAGGCTTCATTTTTTCAAAATCAGCCATGTAGCCGTGCAAAGGTCTAGAAAACAAATCAGCATGAAGTTTTTCAAGGCTTGTCTTAGCTTTTTTGCGAAGCTCTCCGAAATCATCTAGAAGCTGCGAGTCGTATGCTTCTCCTTTACATGGCTTTAAACGAGTAAAATTTAAATTCTGCATTTCCTCATGCAAATCAGCAAAAGAATGCTTAGAAGCGCTGAGCAGCCGATGAATTTGAGCTAAGTCTTCCTCTGCATTAACGGCGCGAGGAGCAGGCCCTCCTGGCAGCTTTGTTAGCTCTAAGCCCTGTTTTAAAATCGACTCAATGCCCATCAGCTGCGTTGTTACTTCTTGTAAAAGAAAAGACAGAAACGGAAGTGAATCAATAGAAGAGTCTTCTGTCACATCATATTGACTCACGATCATTTCAAGCCAGCCGTTTGGGTCAGGGTTAGACCTTGCAAAGTCATATAGCTTTCTTACCATAAGCTGAATATCTAAGTCATTTCTGTCACTTGTATAACGATCAATTAGATCAAAGAATCGCTCGTTCTGTTCAATACTGTACTGTTCTTCAAACAATTCTTCTAATACTTCTTCCCGAAGAAGATCCGCTTCCGTATCATCTGCAATCCGAAAACCAGGATCTACATCAATCAAATAATAATACGTTCGAATGACTTCTAAACAAAAAGAATGGAGCGTAGAAATCGACGCACGGTTTAATAAATTAAGCTGTCTGCGCAAGTGTAAAGAAGATGGATTCTTTTTCAACTCTTTTTCCAATGCTTCTCCAATTCGATTTCTCATTTCAGCTGCGGAAGCATTTGTAAACGTAGCAACGAGTAATCTATCAACATCGATTGGTTCATCACCCATCGTAATCTTTTTAATAATACGTTCGACTAAAACCGCTGTTTTTCCTGAGCCAGCTGCCGCGGCTACTAATATATCTTGACCGGATGAAACAATAGCGTTCCACTGATCATCCGTCCACTGGGAGTCGGCCGGTTTTACGTGTATATCTTTACTCATCTCGTTTGGCCTCCTCTCGAATTTTATCTAAAATAACACTTTGGCTCTCTGCACTAAGCTGACGATATTCATTGTTTTCCATTGATTCATCGAACTGACAGATTGAGCGGTATTCACAAAACGCACATGGTGTTTTATCTTTTAGCTTATAAGGCGAAATATCAATTTTTCCATTTGTAATCTCTGTACCTGCCTCCACAAACTTACCTCGCACATGCTGACGGAGATGTGTAAAATCTTCTTCGCACGCAACCGAAGAATTGGAATAAAAGCCCCCTGTCTTTTTAATGCCAGCCGATATAACCTGTGAGTGCCCTGACTCTAACGTTTCGTCCATTAACCGTACTGCTTCCTCATCTCCTAAAAGCAGTCCTTTCATTTTAAACTTCTTAAAGATTTCAGCTTCAATTTGATCAGGCTGTAATGCTTTAGTACTGTTGATCATTGGATTATGAACGTGGAAATAAAGAACGCCAGCAGGCAATGCTCCTCTATTATCATGAAGAAGCTGTTCAGCATACGTCACGACTATGTCTAAATAAGCTAAAATTTGAAGAGATAAACCGTAGTACACTTCCACTAAGTTTAATGCTTTATCGCTTGATTTATAGTCTACAATGCGCAGTAAAAGTCCTTTGGAGCTTTCCGCTTTATCCACTCTGTCAATTCGGCCAATAAGCTCCATCGTATGGCCATTTGGCAGTGTAAACTGCATAGAAGGCAGCTCCCCGCTAGGTCCAAACCCTAATTCCAATCCAACAGGAACAAACCCGCTCACCTTAGCGTGCTCACTTAACACAAGCGACGCCCGTTCAATAATTTGCTGCAGCTTATGCGTTAAATAGTGGTGGCGATTGGAGCTCAATAAAATTTCGTTTTGTAAGCGCGGAGCAAGTTCATGCACCGCATCCGTAGAAAGCTGCTGACAGTCTTTTCTCGTTAAGTTCTTCCATTCTTTTTGACCGCCGCGAAGCTCGTCTGAAATCATCTTCAACGCCGAGTGAAATAACTCGCCTATGTCAGGAGCTGCTAATTTGAAAACTTTTCGTTCTTTAAGCTTGAGCCCGTGAGAAGCAAAATGGGCATATGGACAGGCTTCAAATTTTTCCATTCTCGATACGCTTGCTTGAATATGTTTTCCATACAGACGCTGACTCGTTTTCTTTGTTAACCGTTTTGCTTCATTTTTATAAAATAAGCTGCTTAGTACTCTCTCACTGTATGAGTTCCAATCTGGATTTTCTACATAAAAATTATATACATCCCACCAAGCGGAACTCATCGGATAATGACGTTTCCATCCTTGCAGCTGGCTGGCTAAATGCGCGATGCTCGTTAAAGGATTTGTTATATAATCAACTTGCTTTTCCTCTTCTAAATCCGTAGGTTCCGTCATTAACAGCTTTTCCTGCAGCAGCGGAAATAGCTCTTTTACTCGATTAATAACGAGCGAAGGCAGCAGTGTCTTCCCTTCCTCATTGGCAAGAGGATACGAAACATAAAGTTTTTCAGAAGAACTGGAAAGTGCTAAATAAATGAGAAATTGTTCGTCAAACAGCTTTTGTCTTCCAGTTGGCGCAAGTAATAGACCTGATTCAAGCAGCTGCTCTCTCTCCTTTTCAGATAACAGGCCATCGCTTTTTGGTTTAGCTGGAATCACACCGTCGTTTACACCTAACACAAAGCTTGCTTTGATGTGGGATAAACGCGAACGCTCGAAGCTTGCAACAACCACTTGATCCAGTGCAGGCGGAACAAGTGCAAACTGCATGCTATCAAGCCCTGTCTCAAATAGATCTGCGAACAAACGAATCGATACTTTCTCTTCTCCCATCATTTCAACAAACTGGTCAAATAAGTGAAGAATTGCTTTCCATACCTGCTCGTGCTCTCTTGCTTCTTGAAGCTTTCCTTCTTCTTCACATCGATTGCGCAGCGCTTCTATCTTTTGTGGAATATCTAAATTCGTTAAAAAACGATAGAGCGCTTCTGCTTTTTCTTTTCCTATTTTCGCTTGTTTTAATTTTTGCTGAAGCGAGTAAATAGGAGGGACAATCATATTTTTCAATTCATTTATTTTTTGTTCAAAAGCAAGCTCTTCGTCCGTTTTCCCAAGGTTCATGTCTTCAAGCGAACGATATTTTCTGTAGGTGAATGGTTCCTTACTCGTCCACTTAGATCCTTGAATACCGTAAGCAAGTACGTAATTTTCTAATTCATCCATCTCTTCACGGAGCTGGTGCACATCGGATGACAAAGGAAATAAAAGATCTGTTTTCACTGCTCGAAAGATTGTTTCATATCGCCATGACCCACTTACCACCTCTAAGATTGAGCGAATAAATTCAACGAGTGGATGGTGAAACATCGCGCGCTTTTGGTCAATAAAGTACGGAATTTCATAATCTCGAAAAATGGTTTGAAGCAAATCATGATAGTCTTCTGCATTTCTAACAATCAAGGCAATATCACGATAGCGATACCCATGATCGCGCACAAGCGACAGCACTTCTCTTGCAATCCCTTCAACTTCTGCTCTTCGGCTAACAGCCGGTAGCAGCTGAATGTGCTCGGGCTCTGACTGAAATTCCGGCGTTGGCCGTTCATCATAATATCGTTCTAAATAGGCAAGCTCTGGACTGTTTTGATGCCTTTTTTGTTCGTTAAATACGTTCGGCTCTTGAATCTCTATTCCGTTTTCAGCCGCTAGACCCATTATTTCTTGATACGTTTCGCTCGTTAACCGAAACAAGTGCAAGTCATTTGGAATAAAATCTTGATATGAATAATCAGAAGTAACCGCTATTTTCACTTCTCTACAAACTTTCATCAGCTCTACTAATACCGTTAATTCTTGAGGGGTATAGTGATGGAATCCATCTACATAAATCGTTGCTTGAGCAAGGTAGGCAGAAGACGCTACTTTTTCACTCAGCAGCTTCAAATAATCTTCTCCATCTACATATTTCGTCATCAGCTGTTTTTCTAATTCTCCATAAATGAGATGTAAATCATGTAATTTATCAGCAAGGACTTTCTCATCTTCTGCTTGAAGCTTTTGCTTCATCTCTTCGAGAGACGGTGCATCTACCGTGTACTGTTTAAACTCTTTAACCATTTTTTCTAGTTCTTCAATAAACCCTGCTTGTTCTGAAGAATTCGCAAACAGTCGAAGCTCTTCTTTTTGATGTTCAATAATTTTTTTAAGCATCATATGAATACCTGTTTGATCCACATGATAGCGGCTAATACCTCCGACTTCTTGCAGGATACGCCATGCAAGACGTGTAAAACTATAAACTTGAGCACGCATCATACCTTCTAAACCAGGTGTTTGAACAAGCGCGTACTCCGACTGAAATGTCATCTGTTCAGGTACAATATAAATAAGTGGATGCCCAAGCGGAGCATTTAACAGCTCTTGGCGCATGCTATTTAAAAGATATTCCGTTTTCCCGCTTCCTGAACGTCCTAATAAAAACTGTAGCCCCACGTTTTCACCCCTTCATTTTTCTTCTCTATATTTTCATTTGTTTAAGTACAAAATGGATAAACGCCACGTAAACACGTGACGCAGTCGTCAAAATTTTATAGTGATAATCATCTAAATCTCTCTATCTCTCTCCTTATTATTTTACTGAACTTGCAGACAAAATTCCACTTTGCCGATATGTGAAATGCTGGATGCAACAAAAAAACTTTTCAGTAGTCAAATGACCACTGAAAAGTTTTAGAAAAGCGAGTTATTTTCTACTTTTACATCATGATTCCACCATCTACATGCAGTGTTGTACCGTTAATATAGTTGGACTCATCAGATGCTAAATAAAGATAAGCATAACCAATGTCAGAAGGCTGACCTAATCTTTGTAAAGGAATAGTGGATTTCATTTGATTAATGATTTTGTCTGGCATCGCCTTCACCATATCCGTCTCAATAAACCCGGGAGCTACAGCGTTTACATTAATTCCTTTTCGCCCCAGCTCTTTAGCCCATGTTTTTGTCATTCCCACTACGCCTGCTTTTGTCGCCGCATAGTTTGTTTGACCAACATTTCCATATACGCCAGATACCGAAGATGTGCTAATAATTTTCCCTTTACCTTGAGCAATCATGTGCGGTACAACTGCTTGCGTACAGTGAAAAACGCCTGTAAGGTTTACGTTAATTACCGCTTGAAAATTTTCAACTGATAATTTGGTTAGCATTCCATCTTTGGTGATACCTGCATTGTTAATTAAAATATCTATTTTAGAGTAGCGTTTCACTACTTCTTCTACCATTGCATCTACACTGTCTCGATCCGCTACGTTCACTTGAAAGAATGCTACATCTCCGCCTTCTTCTTTTAGCTGAGCTGCTCGTTCTTCTCCCGCTTTTGCATCGTAGTCAACCATAGCGACCTTTGCACCCTCTTGTGCGAAAATTCGAGAAGCTTCGAACCCTAATCCATTTGCTGCACCAGTAATAATTGCCACTTTATCTTTTAATCTCATGTCACCCGCGCTATAAGACGCTTACTAACAATGATTAATCAGCAAGTCGCTTGAATCTTAGTAGCGCATTCCCCTCCTCAAAACGACGCCAAGCACGTCTTAATGATCATTCGGTGCTTTTCTAGTAATGATCCCTCTACTTACATCTTAGTAGTCAAGCTCAAAAATCATTCATATAATTTTTAAGAAAACGTTTTGAAATACATGAGGTGATAATACATGTTGAGAAAAAACATGAATATCTCTAGAAAACAAAGGGTTCATTACTTAGGTGCAACTAGGAATAGACGTCTAATTTATTCCCAGTTTTTTCTTTTATTTTAGCATATTTTTCATAATTGATAAACAAAAAACTTATTGATGACTGGACTAATCCTCCGTATGTGCATTTTTCTAACAACCGAATAAACAGACAAATAACTTCTTCGAGAAAAAGTTAAAAAGTCTTTCAAAAACGCCGGTGTATCCCTATAAGAAAAGGCTTTTCTATAGTTTACAATACCCTCTTTGGCTGCATGTATAACAAAAGACTGCCTATTAAAAAGCAGTCTTTCATCACTATTTGTTATATATAAACAAACTATTTATCATACTGTTTCACTTTAGATTTTTCATTTAATCTTCGTTCAATTTGCTTTCCAACAAGCCATAAGACAAAAATAATGACTAAAACAAGTACTGCTTTTAGAGGCTGTTTCACAAATGAAACAAAATCGGCCCCAATAAAGCTCATCATAAATATCATCACCATTTTACCAGCTAATACAGCAAGCATAAACTGAGCCATACTGACACGTGATAGTCCTGCTACTACATTAATTGCCGAAGATGGGGTAAAAGGGAAACAAAGCATAATAAACAGCGGTCCGAAACCGTGTCTTTCTACCCAAATCATAATCTTTCGAATTTGCGCATGCCGGCTGATGAAATGCAAAAACCTCGCCTGTCCATATTTTCTAAAAATTAAAAAGACAAGCAGTGATCCAACGCAGCTGCCAACCCATGAAATTAAAAAACCTAACCATAAGCCAAAAGCAGCAGCATTGGCCATTACAAACGCAAAAAGCGGCAAGATGGGGATAAACGCTTCTAAAATAGGCAACAGCAGTCCCGGAATGATTCCAAATGATTGATATTGTTTTAATAACTCGAGGACGCCGTCTAATGTCAAATAATGCTTTAATGTTTCAAAATCCATCGAATGTTCTCCTTATTTAAACAACTGTGCTACTTTTCACTTATTGTACTACTTTCCTTTACCAAACAAAAGTTTTACAGCGTTTTACCTTTCCTGCCCTTTTACGTTTGCCATATAGCCTTTATTTACACACACATATTTGGTTGAACAGCATGCACTTTTTACTTAGACTGTTTTAAATAACGTTTAAACCAGCTTGTTAAATATTTTAGTCTCGCCGTTCGTAAATTAGGCTTACCGCTTCTAGAAAGTTCATGGTTAGACTCAGGAAAACGAATAAATTCTACTTCTTTATTTTTTCTTTTCAGTGCTACATAAAGCTGTTCAGCTTGTTCAATTGGACATCTATAATCCTGTTCGCTATGTAAGATTAACAGCGGTGTTTTAACGTTCTCCGCTAAACGAAGCGGCGAGTGGTTCCAAAGTTTTTCCGGATTTTCATAAATATCAGCTTTTAATTCCCATTCGGTAAAATAATAGCCAATATCACTAACGCCGTAAAAACTCGTCCAATTTGAAATAGACCGTTGCGTCACCGCTGCTTTAAAACGATTTGTACTTCCCACAATCCAGTTTGTCATAAACCCTCCGTAGCTTCCTCCCGTTACGCCAAGCTTATCTTCATTAACATAAGAGTAGCGCTTAATTGCTTCGTCGGTCACCGCCATCAAGTCCGTATAATCCATGCCTCCGTAATCTCCTCGAACAGCATCTGTAAATGCTTGACCATATCCTCTGCCGCCTCTTGGATTAGAAAAGAGGATATTGAACCCTTTTGATGCAAGCACTTGGAATTCAAACATAAATGTATGACCATACATAAGATGCGGACCTCCGTGAATTTCTAAAATTGTTGGAGATACATCGTTGGTGGCAACAGCTTTTACTGCCCAACTGTGGATATGCATACCGTCCATAGAAGTCGCGTAAAAAGATTCTGCTTCTGTTAGCTGCACATGCTTTAAAAATAAGTCATTAACATTTGTCAGCTTCACTAATTCCTCAGTTTTTAAATTTAGAGAATAAAGATCTCCGGGATGTGTAAATGTACTGATTGCTACGATAGCTTCCTCACAATTGGGAAGAACAGATACGCCATATACGTGAGCATTATCCATAAGCACCGGATCTAACTTTCCATTCACATTCCCTTTATACATACCTACAGAACCCTTTTCACTTACGACAAAATAAAATTCTTCATTACTGCTCCACATAATTCCCGCTGTGGTTCTTCCAAAGTGAAAATCTCCTGCTACCATATCTCCTACTTCTAAGTCTATACCAGCAGTGATACAAGCTGTTTTTTGATTGGAGATCTGATAAATGTATATGTCATTCATTGAAGCCGATCCGTATGTACGTTCATTTCCAGTGTAAGCTATGTATGACCCATCTGGTGAACACGAAACTTGATGAAAATATCCTGTTTCCGATGTAATAGATGTTAATTTTCCGGTATCACGATGCAAAATAAACACGTCCATGGTTAACGATAGATCCGGATTCTCTCCTCGGCTGCTACAAAATACAATTGAGTTTGCATCGGGGGCCCAGCATCCTACAGAGTGATGATAAGGTCCATCCGTTAAAAACGTCACTTCTTTATTTTTAAGTTTAACTACAGCAACTTGCGTATATTCACCTTTTAAGTAACCGCTAACATCGGATTTGTACAACAAACGTTCCACTTCGTATGGCTGGGGATGTTCATGATTTTGTTCAACTCTTACAGCTTTTTCTCCTACTTTTGTGGAAAACATAATTTCGTCACTATAAGGAGACCATATTGGATTACTAATGCCTTTTTCAAGTTCTGTGAGTGCTTCTGCTTCTCCGCCTGTCACTGCTAATAGGTAGAGCTGAACGGTTTGACTGCGATCTGATAAAAAAGCAATCCACTTGCCGTCAGGGGACCAGGCGGGAGAATGATTATTTCCTTTATAGTACGTTAATTGCTTTGTTCTTTTCGTTTCAAGATCTAACATAAACAGCTGCGTTTCATACGCGTTTTCTATTTTCTTCGTTTCTCGAACCGTATAAACTACACTTTTTCCATTTGGAGAAATCTGAGGATTATACACAGACTTTAATTCATACAAATCCTCTATCGTTACCGTACGCTTTTTTAAATGATTCAATTTCTTCGCCCCCAAGCATTCATTTTCAAACCAAATAGTCAATCGATAAAAACGAAAGTAGCGTTTCCCTTTTACTTTATCATTTCTAAAAATAAAAATCTAAAAATTTAGAAAATTAGTTGTTTTTTCTTCTTTTAATCTATATAATAATAAAAAGGGTGCAGAGGTGATGAGGTATGAACAATGAAAAATCGTACACGGAAATGATGAAGTCCCTCGCTCGCAAGAAAAAAGTAATTGATACTGTGAGTATGTTGGATGTTTATATCGAAATGGTAATTGATGAATCGCTGTTTAAGCGTCAAAAAGAACTGTTAGAAACAAACATTAACACGGCATTAGATCAACGTGATGAAACTGCTTTTTATGAGCTATCAGCACAGTACCAATCCTTGCTTCAAACATCTACTTAATATTTTAAGAACTTAATTCATGTTAATGATTTATATGTACGTTTAACAGGCAGATACTTTCTTCTCAGGAAGAACAGCTGTCTGTTAAATCGTGTTTACTACATAAAAAAAAGATTCTTACAGATGTAAGAATCTTTTTTGTTAGGATTTTTCCTATGAGTGGAATTAACCAACCGTTCCACTCATAGATTTTTTGTTATTTATGCGCCTGAAACTGCTCTTCTTCCGTTGAACCTTTTAAAGCTGTTGTAGAGGAAGTCCCACCAGAAACTACTTGCGCCACTTCATCAAAATAACCCGTTCCTACTTCACGCTGATGTCTCGTAGCTGTATATCCATTTATTTCACTAGCAAACTCTCTTTCTTGTAACTCTGAATAAGCTGCCATTCCTCTTGTTTTATATCCTCGTGCCAGCTCAAACATGCTGTGATTTAAAGCGTGGAAGCCAGCAAGCGTAACGAATTGGAATTTGTAGCCCATCTTTGCGATTTCTCTTTGGAATTTTTCAATCGTTTTCTTATCTAATTTTTTCTTCCAGTTGAAAGATGGTGAACAGTTATAAGCAAGCATTTTACCTGGGAATTTTTCATGAATAGCATCTGCAAATTTTTGTGCTTGGTCTAAATTTGGTTCAGAGGTCTCGCACCATACTAGGTCAGCATATGGCGCATATGCTAAACCACGAGCAATAGCTTGATCGATTCCGGCTCTCGTGCGATAAAAACCTTCAGCGGTGCGTTCACCCGTAATAAACTGGCGATCTACAGGATCAACATCACTTGTAATTAAATCAGCAGCATCAGCATCTGTACGAGCAATCAGAAGCGTTGGAACACCCATTACATCTGCAGCTAAACGAGCAGCAATCAAATTTTTCACAGCCGTCTGAGTTGGAAGGAGTACCTTGCCACCCAGATGACCACACTTTTTCTCAGAGGATAATTGATCTTCAAAGTGTACGGCAGATGCTCCCGATTCAATCATTCCTTTCATTAATTCAAATACGTTTAACTGCCCTCCAAACCCTGCTTCTGCATCTGCTACAATTGGAGCAAAGTAATCGATATCTCCTTCTCCTTCTAAATGCTGAATTTGATCAGCACGCTGCAGCGCTTGATTGATTCGTTTCACGACATGCGGCACGCTGTTTGCTGGGTATAGACTTTGATCAGGATACATATTTCCTGAAAGGTTTGCATCTGCAGCTACTTGCCATCCGCTTAAGTAAATTGCTTTTAACCCTGCTTTTACCTGTTGTACTGCTTGGTTTCCGGTTAAAGCTCCTAGTGCATGGACGTATGGCTCTGTTTTTAATAAGTTCCAGAACTTTTCGGCCCCTCTTCTAGCAAGCGTATGTTCAATATCAATGGATCCTCTCAGCCCAATGACTTTTTCTGCAGAATATGGACGTTCAATTCCTTTCCAACGCTCATCGCTTTTCCAATTTTCTTCAAGGTTTTTTACACGAATATCTTTCATTCTTTATACCCCCTAATGAATTTGAAATTCTATATTCATAAAAATATAAAACGCAGCAGTTAGAATATGTCTGTTTCATGATGAAGTAAATTAGCAGTTTGTCATAATATTAGTAAGAACGTAGATGAAATAAGTAAATAGTTGAAGGACATGTAGTAAGACTTCGCTGAGGTGAATATACATTGAGAATTTCGACTGCTATCTTTTCAATCACAAATAACTATTCCTCCCCATTGTTATAAAACAGTTTTTATTTTACATACGTTATTATATAACAGTACTTTCGAAAATGAAACCTCCTTTTAGAATTTTTTTCCTACTCGCAAGGAGGCTCTTCTATTAATACCTACGTATAAAAGGCTTCATATATCCTTTACTTTTTCTTATATCACTTATTCATTTCTTTCATACTCCTCCACAAATGAAATTCTTTCCAGTATTGTTGGGTGACCATATCGGAAAATTTTCACTAAATACGGCGGGTTTACCTGAGATAGTCCTGATTTTGTTAAGTCCTGAAACGTTTTAATAGCAGCTTGTTTATCTCCTGTTAGGTCCATCGCGTACGTGTCAGATTGAAGTTCATGATGACGCGACTGCATATTTGTTAAAGGACTTACAGCAAATGTAAGAACAGAAAAAATAAGTAGAATAAGCGGTAAGGAATTTAAATCACTAAGAGAAGTAATTTTTAATGCTTTCCCCCATCTCTGAATCACAAAGCGAGCTAAGTGCTTCGTTAGCCATAATCCCACAATCGATAAAACTAAAGCTGAAGCAATCCCCACATAAATATGTTTCTTTACATAGTGACCCATCTCGTGCGCCATGATAAACAAAATTTCACGTTCCGTTAATTTATTAAGGGTGGTATCCCATAACACAATTCTTGAATTAGAACCTATTCCCGTCACATATGCATTGAGAGAGTTGGTTTTTTCAGACATGTTTACTTCATATACATGCTTAGCAGGTATATGAGCTTCATCTGCTAAATGTAAAATTTTCGTCTCCAACTCTTTATTCTTTAATGGATAAAAATCGTTATATAACGGATCAATAACCACTGGTTGAATAAACGTCAAAAATAGCGTAAATGGAATGGATACTAGCCACGCATACAGCCACCATCTTTTTGAAAACTTACGAATTAATGCATATAACACAGCAATCACTAAAAACATAGTGGCATAGTTTACCCAAAAATCTGTAAAAAGATCTTTCATCCATCCTTGAAAAGGTTGCGTCGTAATATGGTAAGCCGTTGAAAGCTTATAGCTAATCCAGTCCATAGGAAAAGAATAGATCAGCAGCAGAACAGATAACCAAAATACATAAATAGCAGCTTGGAGAAGACTGAAACGGCTGACGTCTTTAGACCACTTATTAACTTTCTTAGACACACCTAACACTAAAATTAAAATAAACCCTAGCCACTCATATGGAATTCGGATAAAAAAGAGTGCATCTCTAATCTTTGAATATTTTTCGGTTAACATAAGTTCTCGTGCATTCATAAACGTAGCCGGATCTACGCTGGTACCTCTTAATGATTGTGGAATAGAGGTGTCACTTATATAGAATAAATACACCCATATACAAGCTGCATACACAAGAAAAACTCCGATGGAGCACAAAACAATTTTTTTCACGCATTCCCCTCCTTTTGTACAAACAGTATTCCGTTATTACTATTGTAGGTTTTTTTTCGAAATTTAGAACAAGCGTTTATAGATGTGCTATAAGAAATGCAAATTATGCAGAGGAAATCATAGAAAAACGAAAAATAGAGTTTATACAAAAGAAAAAACATTGTGTACAAATAAAAAAGCAGTTTGCATATGCAAACTGCTTTTAAGATGACCCGTACGGGATTCGAACCCGTGTTACCGCCGTGAAAGGGCGGTGTCTTAACCGCTTGACCAACGGGCCAGTATGGCTCCACAGGTAGGACTCGAACCTACGACCGATCGGTTAACAGCCGA